>VBOO01000189.1 GCA_005877505.1 Nitrospirota bacterium | reverse complement strand
ATCGACTACCACACGCTCGCCCGTCACGCCTACGTCCTCTACGGGCTCACGCTGGTCCTCCTGGCGCTCGTCCTGGTCATGGGCCGTTCCAGCCGCGGCGCCCAGCGCTGGTTCGCGGTGGGGACCCTCGTCTTCCAACCGTCGGAAGTGGCCAAGCTGGTGCTCGTCCTCATGCTCGCGAAGTACTTCGCCGACGTGCAGCGCTCCAACTGGATCCAGCGGGTGATCGTGCCCGGCCTGCTTACCCTCCCCGGGCTCCTCTTGATCCTGAGGCAGCCGGACCTGGGCACCGCGATGAGCTTCACCTTCATCTTCGTCTCGATGGTCCTCGTCGGCGGGCTTCACGCGAAAGCGCTCGGCCTCGGCGTGCTCTTCACGTCCATGCTATTCCCCTTCGCCTGGGAACTCATCTGGACGTCGCTGCACGACTACCAGCGCGAGCGGATCCTGACCTTCTGGGACCCCACGACCGATCCGGGCGGCAAGGGCTATCATGCCCTGCAGTCGCGGATCGCCATCGGGTCGGGCGGTCTGCTCGGCAAGGGCCTCGACGAGGCCACGCAGAGCCGGCTTAAGTTCCTGCCCGAAGGCCATACGGACTTCGTCTTCTCGGTGTTCGCGGAGCAGTGGGGCTTCATCGGGGTCCTCGTGCTCTTTGTGCTTTTCGCGGCGCTGATCTTTCTGGCCGCGGAGATCGCCTTCAAGGCCAAGGACCCCCTGGGGCTCCTCCTGGCCGCGGGCATCCTCTCAATGCTGGGCTTCTGCCTGATGGTCAACGTGGGCATGACGATGGGGATCTTCCCGATCGTCGGCATCCCGCTCCCGCTGATGAGCTACGGGGGGACCACCACCGTGACATCCATGGCGGCCCTAGGGCTCTTGCTGAATGTGAAACGACGTCGGTTGACACTGTTCTATTGAGTTAAACCTTTATGACGCCTGGCGTGTCTAACGGATTGCGGTGCGCAGTGCTCGGCACGAGCGCCCTGCGTAGTCGGTACACCCGCCGGCCAAGGAGTGGGTATGGGGTTAGAGATCATCATCAATGTCGCGCGGGAGGAAACCCGCGTGGCAGTCCTCGACCGAAAGGTCCTGACGGACCTCTATATCGATCGGGCCAAGCACCGGGACTGCGTCGGCAACGTCTATAAGGGCAAGGTCGTCAAGGTCCTGCCTGGTCTGCAAGCCGCCTTCATCGACATCGGCCAGGACAAGGCGGCGTTCATGCATGTCTCTGAGCTCACCGGCGGGAGCGGCGCGGAGGACACGCTGCTGGAAGAAGACGAGCAACCTTCCGAAGTCCCGAAGCCCAAGCGTCATACGTCGAAACCCATCGAGGAGCTCCTGGAAGAGAGCCAGGAACTCGTGGTCCAAGTCACCAAGGGGCCGATCGGCACCAAGGGCTCGCGGGTGACCGCCTACATCTCGCTGCCCGGCCGCTACCTGGTCTTCCTGCCCCACGTCGACCACATCGGCATCTCGCGCCGGATCGAGAACGACGAAGAGCGCGCGCGCCTGAAGCAACTCATGCTGAAGCTCCGCAAGCCGGGCTCCGGCTACATTGTCCGGACGGTCAGCGAGGGGGTGACGGACGATGAGCTCCGCTCGGACGTCGAATTCCTCCAGGCCACATGGGAGGAAATCCAGGAGAAGAAGGCCCGCCTGAAGGCGCCGGCTCTGCTCCATAACGACCTGGACCTCGTCTTCCGGACTGTCCGCGACCACTTCACCAAGGAGGTCCAGCACCTGTGGGTGGACTCAAAGCCCGAGTACGAGGCCATCCGGGAGTTCGTGGGCCGCTACCTGCCAGAACTGCTGCCGCGCATCCACCTCTACACCAAGGAGGAGCCGATCTTCGACCATTTCGACCTGGAATCGGAGATCGCCAAGGCCACCGCCCGCAAGGTTTGGCTCAAGTCGGGCGGGCACATCGTGATCGACCACACGGAAGCGATGACGGTCATCGACGTGAACACGGGCCGCTTCGTCGGCAAGCGGGACCTCGAGGAGACCATCGTCAAGACGAACCTGGAGGCGGTCAAGGAGATCGCCTACCAGCTCAAGCTCCGGAGCATCGGCGGCATCATCATCATCGACTTCATCGACATGGAGCGCGAGCGCAATCGGGAGAAGGTGTTCCAGGCGCTCACCGACGCGCTCGCGCACGACAAGGCCCGCACCCGGATTCTAAGAGTCTCGGAGCTGGGCCTCGTGGAGATGTCGCGGGAGCGCGTGCGGGAGGACCTCTACCGCGCGCTCTCGGAGCCTTGCCACTATTGCGAGGGACGCGCCTACACCAAGGACCCGACCACGATCTGCTATGAGCTGTTCCGCGACATCCGGCGGTTGTCGCCCACGCCCGACGAGCGGACCATCATTATCGGCGCCCACCCCAACGTCGCCTCGCTGCTGGCGGACGAAGAGGCCGACTCCCTCGCGGAGATCGAGCGCGCACGGAAGGTCAAGGTCGTCGTGAAACCGGACCCGACGCTGCACATCGAGCAGTACGACATCGTGATGATCTAAGCGAAAAGGGGGCTGAAAATTAAATCTGTCCCCTTTTGCACTTTTGCAACTTGACGAAACGCCGGGCCTTGGATATTTTGAAGATGTAGTCCTGCGCGGCACCCTCGCATCCCGGTAGCAACCCAGGACACAGACTCGACGCATGACACCGAGCGGACCGACAGCTCAGGAGGGGAAAGGCATTACTCAACGGGAAGTGACACAGCTCGCGTGCGCCGACGAGCGTTATCCGGCGTGGTTGCGGGCGATCCACGATCCGCCGGCCGTCCTGTACTGCGATGGCTTGCCGGAGACTGGCGATCGGCAGGCAGTGGCGATCGTGGGCTCCCGCCGGGCGACCCCGTATGGGCTCCGCGTCACCGAGGCCCTCGCCGGTGAGCTGAGCAGGCTGGGGTTCACGATCGTGAGCGGGTTCGCGCGCGGCATCGATGCGGCGGCCCATCGCGCGGCCCTCGCAGCAGGTGGACGGACCATCGCCGTGCTGGGCTGCGGGCTGGAGGTGGACTATCCGCCCGGGCACAAGTCTCTTCACGTCGAGATCGCCGCGAGTGGCGCTGTGCTCACGGAGTTCGCGCCCGGCACGCCGCCGCGCGCGGCTCATTTCCCGCGCCGCAACCGGATCATCAGCGGCCTGGCACTGGGCGTCGTCGTGATCGAGGCCGCGGAGGACAGCGGGTCGCTGATCACCGCGCGCCTCGCGCTGGAGCAGGGCCGTGAAGTCTTCGCGGTGCCGGGCCCGATCGAGGCCCCGACGAGCCGGGGCCCGCACGGTCTCCTGAAGCAGGGCGCGAAGCTGGTGGAGATGGTCGATGACATCGTGGAGGAATTGCTGCCACAACTGGACAGATCATTACAGACGCTGAAAACTGAACCCATCGCTGCACTTCCGAAACATGTGGACCTTTCATCAAGTGAACGTGCCATGCTAGACATGATGAGCCGGGAGCCGCTACACCTTGATGAGCTGACGGAGCGGACCGGCTTGACGCCGGCTGTCGTCGCAGGCATCCTGCTTGGCCTGGAATTGAGAGCGCTTGTGAAGCAGGTACCGGGGCAACGGTACTGTCTTGCGAGATGAGGGAGACGTTATACGTTATTCGTTAATCGGATCATGAAGTCCAAGAATGTTTCACGTTTAACGATTAACGTTTAACGAATCACGAGGGTTCATGTCGAAGTCGCTGATCATCGTCGAATCGCCGGCCAAGGCCCGCACCATTTCCAAGTACCTGGGCCGCGGCTACGCCGTCATGGCCTCCGTCGGTCACGTGAAGGACCTGCCGCAGAACAAGCTCGGCGTGGATATCGAGCACAACTTCACGCCGCAGTACGTGACCATCAAGGGTAAAACCCACGTCCTCGCCGAGATCAAGAAGAAGGCGAAGGAGGCCGACAAGGTGTACCTCGCGCCGGACCCCGACCGGGAAGGGGAAGCCATCGCCTGGCATATTGCCGAGGAGATTGACGGCAAGG
>VBOO01000170.1:4289-6264 GCA_005877505.1 Nitrospirota bacterium | reverse complement strand
CCGAGCCCATGCTCCCGCCCATGAACCCGAAGTGGAATACGCCCAGGACGACCCGGGTGCCGTTGATCCGCCCCTCCCCGATCACAATGGCGTCCTTCTAGCCGGTACTCTGCTGGGCCGCCTGGAGGCGCTCGCTATAGCGCTGCGTGTCCTTGAAATGCAGCGGGTCCGTCGGCTCCAGTCCGGCGGACCACTCGCGGAAGGTACCCAGGTCCAACAGCAGGTCGATCCGTTCCTCCACCGAGATGGGAAAATGGTACTCGCACTTCGGGCAAACCCTGGCGCTCCGCTCCACTTCCTTGCGATACACGATCGCGCGGCAGTGGTTGCACTTGAGCCAGAGGCCCTCGGGAACCTTGACCTTCCTGCGGTCCTGGTCCTCCGGGGTAGAGCGATCTTTCTTGAACCATGCCATGGCGGAATCGGCCGGATGTCCGCTCAGATGCGGACGACCTGCTCCTCTTCGAGCACGTGCAGGTTGGGCAAGTTGAGCTGCTTCAGCTCCTCTGTGATGACATGCTTGTACGACGGCTTGATGTGGTAGATGTACACCGGCAGATCAGGCCGCCCCAGCTTCGCGAATTCGCGGGCGAACATTTCCGGAGTCAGATGGCCGCTGACCTTGGCCAAGTCGCGCAGGTCGTTCGGGAAGGAGGTCTCGATGAACGCGGCCTTGAGTCGGGGTTCCTTGGCCGCCACTTCCCAGATGCGCTGCGTCTCAGAGGTGTCCCCGCTGTAGAGAAGGGCGGAATTCCCTTGGCGGACGATGAACCCGGCGGTCGGCACGATGTGGTTCACGCGGACGGCCGTCACCTCCAAATTGTCAACGGTAAAGGTCTTCTCTTCGTCGAACGCGTGGTACGCGAGCGGCGCCGAGTCCACGGTGGGCAGACGCGTGAAGTCCGGAAACACGACGTCGTTGAAGATGTAGAGGTGCAAGCTGTCGAGCACCTCGGAGAGCGCGCGGATCTTCACCGGACTGTTCTGGACCCGCCCGACGAGGTTGTCAGCCAGCAGCGGGAGGCCTTTAATGTGGTCGAAGTGCGCGTGCGAGAGGAGGACGTGGCGGATCTTGCCCTGCTCGGCCTCTTGGAGCCCGGCGCTGATGGAGCCGGCGTCCACCATGCAGGTCTCGTTGATGAGAAACCCGCAGGTCCGGCATTCGTGCGCGCCGCCCTGGCCGTCCACGATGGTCAACTCGGAACCGTGGCACCCGAGGACCCTGATGATCACCGCCGCCCTCCCACAGGCTCAGAAGCGCGTACCGGCTCCGCCCCACCACTGCCTAAGCGAACCGCTCAATTATCTGCTAATCTCCTTCATCTTCTGCCGCGTCGCCTTGGATCGCTTATCGTAGAACTGCTCCAGGAGGCTTTCGATGCGGGGAAACTGCTTGATGACCTCGAACAAGTCGGAAGACTTCAGCTGCAGCACTTCAGTGTCCGTGGTCGCGAAGACGGACGCGCTGCGGGGCCCTCCCACCAGGAGAGACATCTCGCCGAAAAACTCGCCCTCGCCGAGCACGTCCAAGACCACTTCCTGCCCGTCAATCTCTTTGACCACCCTCCCGCCGCCCCGGCTGATCAAGTACATCGCATTGCCCTCGTCGCCTTCGGCAATCATGCGCTCGCCAGCCATGAACTGCATCGGCTCGAGCTTGTCCACGATCGCCCCGAACTCCTCCCTGGTAAAGGCGGCGAAGAGCGGGTTGATGTCCTTCTTGCGTTCCGGCTGCTCGGATTCCAACAGCTCGATTTCAACCTCCAGGTCCGGCTCCGGCTCAACCTCAAGCGTAGACGTCACTTCGACCGGCTCCGGCTCGAACACAGGAGGAGGCGCAACCTCGGCCGGCTCCGGCTCGAACACAGGAGGGGGCGCAACCTCGGCTGGCTCCGGCTCGAACACAGGAGGGGGCGCAATCTCGGCCGGCGGCGGCTCGAACACAGGAGGGGGCGCAACCTCGACCGGCAGCGGG
>VBOO01000170.1:0-4238 GCA_005877505.1 Nitrospirota bacterium | reverse complement strand
CGGGCGGCTCATCCTGCGTCAGGGGCGGCGGGGGTGGAGCCTCAGGAGTAAAGAGGAGCGGTGGCCCAAGCCCGCCGGAGACCGCAGGGCTGGCATTGATGACACGCATCAGCTCCTTGGCCTGCTTCTCCGCCGGGTCCAATCGCAGGATCATCTTGTAGGTCGCGATGCCCTTCACCGAGAAGCCGGAATCCACGAAGAGCTTGGCCGCCTGGTAATAGGCCTTGACCGCGTCAGACTTCTTGCCGGCCTTGACGCTATAGTCACCCATGCGGAGATAGTAATTCGCGTTCGACGGCTCGAGCTCGACGAGAGCCTGCAGGCACTTGACGGCCTTGGCCCATTGACTCTGTTCGACGAATTGGGCGAGGTCGGCGCTGAGCCGTTCTTTTTGGGTCGCCACGGGTGCTTACCGATACCTCTCGGTGATCATCCTCGCCGCCTCCGGTGCCTTACTTCAGAAAAAACTGAAGATGAACGCCGGCGATGACGATGATGTCCTCGTCCTGCAATTGCTTCTGTCTCTCAACCGCCTCTCCGTTCACCGTGATCTTCTTAGCCCCTTCCGGCATGCTGACGAAATATGCCGAGCCGCGACGGCTGATGAGCGCCGCATTCTTCGGAGCGAACCACCCGGTGAGCTTGACCGTCGCGGTGTCTTCCGCGCCGATCACGGTCAGATGGCCCGTCAGTTCGTACTCTTTCTGGTCCGTCTCGCCCAAGACCACGGCCAGCCACCCCACCTTCTCCGTCGTCTTCCCTCCCACCGCAGCGGTCTTCCTGGTTCCCTGAACGGCTTTCACCGGTTCTTTCTGCATGGCAGGTTCTACTATCTTCGGCTTGCCCGACTCGCCCGCCTTCGGAGGAGACGGAGGCACGGGAATTTCGTCCTGGTACATCAGGGCGTGCTGGCCGACAGCGACCCGATCGCTGTTTTTCAGCATCTCTTTCTGGATCTTCCCGTCGTTGACGAACGTGCCGTTGGTGCTCCCCAGATCTTCGATAAAGAAGGCGCCATCCTGACTGAAGATCAGGGCGTGATGACCGGACACTGCTGGATCGTCGATCACGAGATCGTTGTCCGGCTTGCGACCGATCGTCAACCGAGGCTTGTCGAGCGGGATCTCCTTGAGAACCAGCTCGTCGAGCTTCAGCACAATCCTTGGCATGACGCTCCTCTCGCTCGCGCCTCAGATCCTCAGCCCATTCCAGACACGTCGCACGGGCCTGTTCCCGGCGCCGTGCTGGATCGACAGGAGAATCACGGTGGTGTTGTCCAGGCCGCCGGCCGCATTGGCCCGCTCGACCAGGCGTTCTGCCGCAGCCTGTGGATCCTTCTCCCGGCGGACGACTTCGAGGATCTCGTCCGGCTTCACGCAGCGCGTCAAGCCATCGGAGCACAGGAGCAGCTGGTCCCCCTGCCTCAGCGGGACCTCACCGAGTTCGACCTCAACAGCATCGTCGAGCCCCAAGGCGCGGGTGATGATGTTCTGCTGAGGCGACAGCTCAGCCTCCTCCTCCGTCAGTATCCCCATCCGGACCTGTTCGGCGACCAATGAATGATCCTCTGTCAATGGCTCGATCGTGTTCCCACGGATCAGATACATGCGACTGTCACCGACATGGGCGACCGAGAGCGCCTGCCCGCTGAGCATCGCTGACACGACGGTTGTCCCCATGCCCTCCTGATCCGGTCGATTCTTTGCCGCCTCGCGAATGGCTTGATTCGCCAGCCGGATCGCACTGGCCAAGCGATTGGTCAAGGGTGAGAACCGCCTGTCGTACGCCCCGACCATGGGCAGGTTCGCATTCCGTCGCGCCTCGCTCATATGCTGTTGGATGACCTGGACCGCCAGGCGGCTCGCGACTTCCCCGGCATTCCGCCCACCTAGCCCATCGCACACGACATAGAGCCCAGTTTCGGAATCGACACACAGGAAGTCTTCGTTGTGGGGACGCTTTAGGCCGACATCGGTCTTGGCCCCGACAGCGACGGTCATCTAACATCATCCTCCCGGTGCAGTCCTCAACTGCGCAAAATTTCTGCAAAAAAACGACTCATCCCCGCATGCCAGGAATACACACCAAGGAAGACGCGCTGCGTGCGAAGTCATTGAGCGCTAAGGGATAAAGCTCGACTAGAGTAGACAAAATAAGGGGCAGAAGTCAATGTGAACCCTGGCTGAAATGCGGCGTCGTCCGAAGGCTTTTTAACCCGGTCACAGCACAAAGGACCCATACAGGATCATCCCACCCACGCTTACGCTGGCCAGGCCGGCGAGCGCTCGCAGCGCCAGATGGGTCCGTACGAGATGGACCGGAGTGAAGACAAAGGGCAGGCTCAGCATGACCCCCAGCAGGACCATCGCGGCGATGGAACCGGCACCGAACGCCAGGATGTAGAGCACGCCGTCCAGGATAGAACGGGCGGAAGAGAGAACGAGCAGGAGCAGCGCTGCGCTCCCGGCCAGGCCATGGACCATGCCGACGGCGAGAGATTTGTACTCCAACCGATACCGGTGCAGGTGGGCGTGGTGCGGACCGTCCCGATGGGAATGGACGTGCAGGTGCGCGGCCCCATCCGTATGCTTGTGGGCGTGCACATGCAGCCGTTCGCGCCAGAGCGTCAGTCCGACCGACACGCCGAGCCCGACCAGCATAAGCCCCACCGCGGCTTCGAAGAGCCTGGCCCACTCTCCCGAAATCGTGAGCTTGAAGCCCAGGACTGCCAAGCCGGCGAACAGCAACACCAGCGTGTGGCCGATCCCCCAGCAGAACCCGATCGCGCAGGCGCGCCCGAGGTCGCGCTGCTCGGTCGCGATGGTGGAGATGGCGGCGACGTGGTCGGCGTCGAGCGCATGCTTCGCGCCCAGCAGGAAGCCCAGACCCAGGACGGTCAAGAACGGAAGCTCAGTTGTCATCCGCCTCGGGTGTGCATCTCGAGACGGGGATCCTGGCGGAGACGTTCGATTTCGACCAGCCTCGCTCTGATTCCGACCCGCTCGAGCTCCTTGCGCTGCTCGGCGCCGCGATCCCGACGGGCCTGCCACCCGGCGAGGATCAGGGCCTTGATCTCGTCCCGCGAGGCGCCGGCGCGCAACGGTTGCCTCAGATCAGTCCCTTGCGTCGCGTAGAGGCACAGAAACCACATGCCGTCGGCCGTGAGCCGGCTCCGGTCGCAGGTGGCGCAGAACGGCGTCGTCGTGGATGCGATGATCCCAAACGTCGTGCCGTCCGGCAGGACGAACCGCTGCGCCGGCGCAGAGCTCTCTTCCAGGACCGGCTCAATCGGCCCGTAGTGCTGGCTGAGCGCCTTCAGAATCGCGGCCCTGGAGAGGACCTTGTCCATCGACCAGTCCGTTGCGCCCCCGACATCCATGTACTCGATGAAGCGCACCTCGCCGCCGACTCGCTTGCCGTACTCGATCAGGTCCACAAGCTCGTCGTCGTTGTAGCCGCGAATCGCCACGGTGTCGAACTTGAGCCCCTTGAACCCAACTCGCACCGCCGCCTCGATCCCTTCCAGCACCTGCCGGAAGGCGTCCCGTCGCGTCAAGGCCTTGAACCGCTCGGGATTGAGCGTGTCCAGGCTCACGGTCACACGGTGCAGGCCGGCGTCGTAGAACGCCTGCGCCTGCTCCGCCAGCAAGACGCCGTTGGTCGTCAGGGCGAGGTCCTTGATCCGGGGATTGCGCCGCAGCATGCGGATCAGCACCGGAAGGTCCCTACGCAGCAGGGGCTCGCCGCCGGTCAGGCGCACCTTGTCCACGCCGAGCTCCGTGAAGATCCCGGCCAGCGCGTCGAACTCCTCGAACGAGAGGATGGTTTCGCGCGGCAGCCAGGCGTACTCCTCCTCCGGCATGCAGTACTTACAGCGCAGGTTGCACCGGTCCGTGACCGAAAGGCGCAGGCTGCGGAGCGGCCGGCCGAAGGTGTCGGTGACGGTCGGCAGCTCGCTGCTCAGCGGGAGCGTGCTCATGGATGTTCCTCGACCCAGACCTCGCCTTGCGGCGTGCTCTCGAGCTTCCAGATCGGGGTGATCTGCTTGAGCTCGTCGATGCTCCACTTGCAGGCCCGGAATGCCTCGGCCCGGTGCTCGGCGGCAGCGATGACCAATACGATGTTCTCGCCGATCTGGATGTCCCCGTACCGGTGGACGATCAGGACTTCGATCACGTCGAAGTCCTTCAGGGCCCGCTCCCGGATCTCGCGGAGCTTCTTCTGGGCCATCCCTTCGT
>VBOO01000169.1 GCA_005877505.1 Nitrospirota bacterium | reverse complement strand
GCGCCAGCCGCTAAGGCGAGAATCTGATGGCCAAGACAAATCCCAAGGATTGGGCAGCCTTTCTCCATCGCTCGTCTTACCCTCATGATGACTTCCTGACACATTGTGGGGTCCCCAGGACCGTTGGAGATCACCACGCCGTGGAAGTCTTCGTCAAAGAAGTCGTAATCCCAGGGGACTTTGAGGACCGTGGCATCCCGCTCCAATAAACTGCGGATGATGCTCTCCTTACAGCCGCAGTCAATGAGCACGACTTGTTTGTTCCCGCGATGATAGCGTATGGGCTGCGTCACGCTTACCAAGGGCAACAAGTGATCTTTGTTCGGATCGTAGAAGTCCTGGTTCGCCTCCGATAGGACGATTTTCCCCAACATGGCCCCTTTTTCTCTTAAGCGCTTCGTGAGCATTCGGGTATCGACGCCGTACAAGGCCGGGACATCATGTTCGATGAGCCAATCAGCGAGACTCTTGCTTGCGTTCCAGTGGCTGTAGTGGAAGGAATACTGAGAAACAATGAGACCCTGGATGTGAATCCTATCGGACTCAAACGCAGCGTGCAGGCCATTGCTACGAGGCACCCCGTAGTTGCCTATCAGCGGATACGTCAGGACCAAGATCTGTCCCTTGTACGAAGGATCCGTCAGGGATTCGAGATATCCGACCATACCGGTGTTAAACACCACTTCGCCTGATGCCGACTTCGGAGAGCCGAAGGAGTAGCCTTCCAACACAGAGCCATCTTCCAGAATTAGAGTGCCCTTCTTCCTGTCGGTTCGAACAGATTCCAATTTTGGATCAGATAACATGCCCATCTTCTTCTCCGTCTCAGAACTGGCGCTTGAACCAGTCCAGGGTCGGAGTCGGCTGGTTGTCTTGTGAGAACCAGTGCCAGGAGGCCACCCCTCGCAGATTCAGCGGGTCCTTTAAGATGCGAACCGCCAGCGCAAAGGGGGTGACGACGACGAAATAGACCAAGGCCAAAATAAGCTGCGACTGAACATATCCGATCTTCTTGGCGATGATCAGCCAACCTCTCCAGAGTGCCTTCAACATGACGTTCACCTCCTGCCTTTGTCCTCAAGTCCTCACGATTCCGACTACCGGTGTCTGAGGCCGCGTGGCCTCCTCCATCGGCAGGTTTTCCTCCGCTAGAGCCTCACGACCTGGCCGGCCGGCGCCGGAATCCCCCACGTCGCGTTGCGCGTATCCACCACGAGAGTCGCGCTCTTCACGATCCGTCGGTAGTCGAACTCATGATGGTCGGTGAGAATCAGCACGCAGTCGGCCGCCGCCAGGTCGTGATCGGTGAGGGCCACCGCTTTCAACGAGAGCCCTTCATGGATGATGGAGGGAACGTAGGGGTCGGCATACGACACCTCGGCCCCTCTCTTCTGGAGCATGGCCAACACTTCCAGAGCCGGTGACTCCCGCATATCGCCGACTCCACGCTTGTACGCCACGCCGAGCGCCAGGATCTTGGCCCCGTTCAGGCAGCGTCGCCGTTGGTTCAAGGCCTCCATCACCAGGTCCACCACATAGGCCGGCATGGATCGGTTGATATCGTCGGCCAGGTGGATGAAGCGGGCCTCGTACCCGTTCAAGCGCAGTTTCCAGGCGAGGTAGATCGGATCGATGGGGATGCAGTGGCCGCCGATTCCCGGGCCGGGATAGAAGGGAAGGAATCCAAACGGCTTGGTGGCCGCCGCGTCGATCACCTCACGGCTGCTTACGCCCAGGCGACGGCACATGATCGCGAGCTCGTTGACCAGGGCGATATTGACGCTCCGGAACACGTTCTCGTACAGCTTGACCAACTCGGCCACCGTGGGACTGGAGACCTCCGCTACCATGGGAATGATTTGGCGGTACAGAAGCGCCGCCAGCCGCGTGCAGGCGGGGGTCACGCCGCCCACCACCTTGGGAGTGTTCGTGACTGTGAAGGTCCGGTTTCCGGGGTCGATTCGCTCGGGCGAGAACGCCAGGAAGAAGTCCACGCCGACCTTGGCCCCGCGCGACTCGAACAGGGGAAGGAGCATCTCCTCGGTCGTCCCGGGATAGGTGGTGGACTCGAGAATGACCAATTGGCCCGCTCTGCAGTGCGTCACCACTTGATCGGCCGCCGCGATGATATAGGAGATATCGGGATCCTTTGACTTCCTGAGCGGCGTGGGCACGCAGATCACCACGACGTCACTCCGCTCCAGCACAGAGAAGTCCGACGTGGCCTCGTAGCGGCCGGTCCCCAGCAGGTGCTGCAGGTCCGTGGTCGCCACGTCGGGGATGTACGAGCGCCCGGCGTTCAGGGCCGTAATCCGGTCCGGGTCCGTGTCCAGTCCGGTCACCGGAAACCCTGCGCGACCGAACGCGACGGCCAGCGGCAGACCGACATACCCTTGGCCGATAATGGCGAGCCGCGCGCGATGCTCTCGAATACGTTCCGCCAGGTCTGTTTCAGACATTGGTCACCTCTCTGGTTGCCGGCGTCAGCGGACCTTGGCTCCGCTCCCGGAGCGCCCGCTCCACGCTAGGCCGGCCCACTGGTCTGTGAATGGTCCTCGGTCGGCGTCATCGCGCCGTTAGCCGGCTCGCTGACGCTCTGTGTCGTGACGGACCGCAGGTGGGGTGCTTCGGATCAGGGAACCCCATCGGGGGCTGGGCTGGGCGAAGCCGAGGGGTGGGGGCGCGCTTTTCGAAGTGGCGAAGGCGTGAGCGGCCTCATCGGATTCCGATCGAGCGCCAGCGAGCACGATCTTCACCGTATCGAAGAGAATGCGCAGGTCGAGCCAGAGGGACTGATGCTTGATGTAGTACAGGTCATACCGCATCTTCTCGATCTCTTCCTCCAGGTCGTTGGCGTAGCGATAGCGGACCTGCGCCCAGCCCGTGACCCCTGGTCGAACCATAGAACGGAGGGTGTAGTACGGGATGGTTTCGCCGTGCGCGGGGGCATTTCGCGAGACCAGGACCAGGAGCTCGAAGTTCGAGGCGGGATGAGGCCTGGGACCCACGAGGTTCATGTCGCCGCGGAGGATATTGACGAACTGCGGAAGCTCATCGAGACGGAACTTCCGGAGCCAGGTGCCGACCCGCGTGATCCGGTCGCCATTGTCCTTGACCCACTCCGAATGATATCTCCTGGCCGGTTGCATGGTGCGAAACTTGATCAAGTTAAATCGCCTTCCGCCCAGACCCACCCGTTCTTGGATGAAGAATACGGGCCCGGGGGAATCCAGCTTGATCGCCAGCGCGATCAGACCGAAGAGAGGAGCGAGAACGACCAGCCCGACCGCCGAAGCCAGGAGGCTGACCACACGCCCCAACGCCGGAGCCAGTCGGGACTTCCGGAAGTCCTTGGAGAAGACGAAACTGCTCGGCGTGAGCGCCTCGATGGCGAGCTTCCCGGTCAGCCGCTCGTAGACCTCCACGCCGTCCTCGATGAGAATCCCCCGCATCCGGGCCTCCAAGAGCTGTTGGACGGGAAGCTGGCCACGCCGTTCCGACACCGCGACGATGATCCGGTCTGGACGGGCCTCCTCGATCATCTTGCGAAGCTGGTCGGCGTCCTCCGCCACGCCCACCACGCGGCAATCCGGCTGTGTCGCGAGTTCCACGATGAGCTTGCGAGCCAGCGGGGTTGCTCCGTGGATGAGCAGGCGCTTGCTCAAGGCGGGAGATTGGAGGACTGCGTACCAGACAGCCCGAAAAAGCAGGACCACCCCGATGGTGAACAGGAGGCTTGCGGTGAAGGCGCCGGCGCTGATCTGACTCTGTAAGACCACCCCGTACACGGGAACGGCGAGCAACACCAGGATCCCGATGCATCTGGGCAGTCGTGAGACGAACTCCTGGAAGCGTCGGGTGGTGCGGAAGTCGTACAGGTCGTTGTAGTAGAACGCGGCGGCGCAGCACAGCGTGAGCGCCACGGACTGCCCGAACAAGCCGGTCATGTCAAGCGAATCGGCCAGCAGCGGCCGCGCCCAAAGCCCGGTCGTCGTCCACACGGCCGTAAACACCGCCATCGCCTCGAGAAGCGCCAACGTCATCGATTGTTTACTTGTGAGAGAGAGTTCAGCGGGAACTAGCGAGAGAACAGGCGGCCCACCGTGGTTGCCAAGCGACTCCACCAGTCCTGGTTGAGCTGGCCGGAGGCGTAGTAGTAATAATTATAGTAACCCGGAAGCGCGCGATCGTCGTAATTGAAGACGAGGCCGATCAGTTTTTCCGGATCCATCAGATTCAGCGCTTCCTCCACGAGCCTTCGTGGCGTTTTATGCGCGCCCACCACCATGAGAAAACCGTCGGCCCACTTTCCGATGACCCGGCTATCGGGGACGAGGAGCAGCGGCGGGGTATCCATCACGATATAGTCGTAGTGCTGCTTCGCCTCCTGTAAGAGTTCGCCCAGCCGGGGCGATTTGAGAACCTCGTAGGGATTTTCTGGGCATGGGCCAGGCGGCAGCACAGACAGGTTGCGTTGGAGGCGCTCGACCATCCGCGTCAGCGTGTGCTCCCGGTTCTGGATTGCGGTCGAAAGCCCGGACATGTGCGGGTATTTCATTCCCAATTGTTCGATCACGGATGGCTTGCGCAGGTCGGCGCACACCAATAAGACCCTTACCTCTGGGGATTGGGCTAACGCCCCTGCTAAGTTAATCGCCGTCGTGGTCTTGCCGTCTCCGGCCGTCGGGCTGCTGACCGCCAGCACATGCAGGCCAGTGTCCTTGTGCATCAACTCAATCACGTGGGCGAGCGATCGGTACTGTTCCGCTTCAAACGAAGCCGGAG
>VBOO01000042.1 GCA_005877505.1 Nitrospirota bacterium | reverse complement strand
CTTTTTGCTCCGTTCGCCCTGAGCTTGTCGAAGGGCTCTTGATCCGTGGGCTAAACGTGATACTTCTGCCCAATCTCCTCGAATGAGCGCTTTCTTTTTTCTTCTACTCCACCCTTTGATCTGCCTTTCGCGCTCAAGAGCTTCTTCACGAGCTGGGAATTCCTGCGAGAACACAAGTCTAACGGGCCGCCTCGAAGATGTATACCCTTCGCACTCTCCGGATTGATGTTCAGCCATCCGCTTCTCCAAGCTATCAGTGTGCCCGGTGTAGTAGGAATCATCTGCACAGCACAACATGTAAACCCAGAAGCTCATGTCTGAAGAACTTCGCTCTATATCGTCCTTCGACCGGCTCAGGACGAACGACTTGCCTACAGACACCACATTAATCAAAATAGATAACGTGTTTCATGGCCTCAGACTTGTGTTCGGTGTTCATGTAGACTCGATGCCATCCTTTGAGGATAGTAGTCTTGTGTTCAGGATGAGTGATTTTACCTTTCACGTAGGTAATCATATCGCGTCGCTTTTGGGTCCAGATTCCATTTCTCCTATATTTCTTGGGATCAGCAGCGAGCAATTGCTGGTATTTCTCCGGGCTGATTCCGTCTGGAAACTCGTTGCTGATATATACGTCGCGTCCACCGTAACGGAATAAAAACTCACAAGCCAGCCTTCTCCTTCGAGAGCCTCAGGACGAACGGCTGGCAACTCGAAGGGCCTCAGCATGAACGGCCGACAGGGCATCACAAGATCACCAGATTGTCCCGGTGGATGACTTCGTCGTAGTCCTTGTACCCCAATTTCTGCTGGATCTTGGATGTCTTCAATCCCTTGATCTTGGCGATGGCCACGGAGGAGTAGTTCACCAGCCCTTTCGCGAACTCACGGCCGGACTTATCCACGCAGGCGACGGCGTCGCCGCTGTCGAAGTCCCCGTGCACCGCTGTGATGCCGGAAGGGAGCAGGCTCTTGCCCTTGCGCGTGAGGGCCTCGACGGCGCCGTCGTCCAGCGTGAGGCGGCCCTTGGCCTTCACCGTGTAGCCGATCCAGTGCTTCCGGCTCGTGAGCTTCTGGCTCTTCGGCAGGAAGAGGGTCCCGACCGGATGTCCGTGGAACAGCGCCGTCAAGTGGGCTGGCTGCTCCCCGCTGACGATGGCCGTGGCGATGCCGTAGGTCGCGGCCTTCTTCGCCGCGAGAACCTTCGTGTACATGCCGCCGGTCCCTTCGAAGCTGGATGTCCCGCCGGCGCTGCGTTCGATCTCGGCCGTCACCTCGGTGACCACGGGAATCAGCGTGGCGTTGGGGTTGTGATGCGGGTCCTCGGTGTAGAGCCCCTCGACGTCGGAGAGGATCACCAGCAGGTCGGCATCCACGAGGTGGGCGACCATGCCCGCCAGACTGTCGTTGTCCCCGAAGCGGATCTCGTCCACTGCGACGGTGTCGTTCTCATTGATGATGGGCACGACCCCGTACTCGAGCAGGGCGGTGAGGGTGTGGCGCGAGTTCAAGAAGCGCGCGCGGTTCGCCAGGTCTTCGCGCGTGAGCAGGACCTGTGCCACCTTCTGGTTCACCTTCTCGAAAGCCTTCTCATAGGCCCACATGAGGCGGCTCTGGCCCACGGCCGCGGCGGCCTGCTTGTGCGGCAAACTCTTGGGGTATTCCGGCAGCCCCAGCTTCTCGATGCCGCACACGATGGCGCCCGAGGAAACCATCACGATCTCCCGGCCCTGCGTCTTCAACGCGGCCAGCTCGCTGGCGAGCCGGTCAATGCGCTCGGCGTTCAGGCCGCGGCCCTTGGACGCCACGAGGCGGCTGCCCACCTTCAGCACGAGGCGCTTCGCGTCCTTGATGATCTGGTCCCGCACGTTAATTGGCCGTTTGTAGGGGCACGGCGCGCCGTGCCCTTATGTTTTCGCGACGGCATTCCTTCACGACCTTTCCGAGATGGCGGATCAACGGTTTCAGGCCGACTCCGGTGACGGCCGAGATCGGAAAGAGCCGCAGGTGGCGACTCCTGCAGCAGGTCTCCAATTTCTTCAGATTTTTCCCTTCGCCCGCGACGTCGAGTTTCGTGGCGGCCACCGCACAAGGCTTCTTGGCCAGCTCCGGATTGTACAGCTTCAGCTCCTTGTGCAAGGTCTGCAGAGTTTCAACAGGGTCCACCCTCACGCTCTCGGAGATGTCCACTAGGAACAGTAAAAACGTGGTGCGTTCGATGTGGCGCAGGAACTGAAAGCCGAGGCCCGTCCCTGCATGCGCGCCCTCGATGAGGCCCGGGATGTCCGCCACGACGAAGCTCTGCTCCTCGTCCACGGACACGACGCCAAGGTTCGGCACCAGGGTTGTGAAAGGATAGTCGGCGATCTTGGGACGCGCGTGCGAGACGGCCGCGATTAAGGTGGACTTGCCGGCGTTGGGGTAGCCCACCAGACCGACGTCCGCCAGGAGCTTCAGTTCGAGTTGGATCCAGCGCCCCTCGCCGGGCGTGCCCGGATCGCTTCGGGTCGGTACGCGATTGGTCGGGGTGGCGAAGCGCGCGTTGCCACGTCCGCCGCGTCCGCCCTGCGCCACGATGGCTTGCTGGCCATCCTCCGTCAGATCGGCGAGGCTGCCCTGCGTCTCCCCGTCCTTCGCGACAGTCCCCACGGGCACGCGAATGATGTACAACGGCGCGGAGCGGCCGTGGCGGTTGCTCCCTTCGCCGCTGCCGCCGTCCTTCGCAATGTGGTGCTGCTGGTACTGGAGGTCGAGCAGGGTGGACAGGCGCTCCGTGGCTTCCAGGACGACGTCGCCGCCGTTGCCCCCGTCGCCGCCGTCGGGCCCGCCATGCGGGACGTGCTTCTCCCGGCGGAAGCTGCGGCACCCGTTCCCGCCGTCTCCCGCCTTCACGTAAATCTTGACCTGATCAACAAAGTCCATGGTGTTCCCATTCTGTCTCGTAGGGGCGGCCCTATGTGGCCGCCCATCAGTGGGCACCCACGCAGGGATGCCCCTACATGTAGAGGAGCGCCCGCTCGTCGCCACCTGCGCATGTGCTTAATGTGCAGACAGTATAAAACCCAAGGACCGACAAAGCAAACCGGAGGATCTGGTACAGGAATAGGTCGGGAACGGGGACGGGATGAGCCACTATTTCGGTGTCAGGATCTCCAAGAGACAATCGTTATCAACATGCATACGTTCGAGCACTTTTGACAGGCGCTGCACAGTACTTTCGTGGTCCAATGTTTTTAGCTTGACGCGAGCTCCTCCCTCTACACCCAGCACGTCAATTCCATCGATTTCGATAAATTCGACCTGCCGTGCCATCAGTTTGACCACTGTTTCTTTGGGATGCTCCTCTGCCGACCCGGAAAGAGGTTGTATCCTAATCTTATGTTTACCCTCTTCGACAGGAAGCAGGTTTAAGTAAGGTATGGGTGAGAGGACCTTCTCACCAACAGTTATGGCGAAGAATAGGTTCTTCCGTCCCGCTTCCCCTAGTAAATCCATCGGCTCAATCTTTTGAAGGCATTTGTATAATGCAAAATGAGTTCCGTCTATATACAAGCCATTTTCCTTTACATTTACATTTTCAGGCGCCCAGATGAGGTAACTCTTTGGCGCGATGATGGTGCCAAATTTCATCAGGAAGCCTTTGTGACGCAATGGCTTTGGCAAACTAACTCGTTCGCTTAGGAACTCGCTGATCGTTGGTTCTGAAGAACCCGGCTGAGTTACCAGTTCAGCGTTTTCATTTTGTTCGGCGATGAGCTTGCTTTGAAGTTCTTTGATCTCATTGCGTAGCGAGGAGATGACATTCTCGCGTTCCTTGATTTGAGCCTCCCTTTCTTTTAAGAGGCCTTCGTATGACTTCATGCGTTCTTGGAGCTCATTCTTGACGACGAGTAAGTCCGTTTCAAGTTTCCTGATCTTTTCGCCACTGTCACTGAGACCAGTCGTCTTTGTCGGCAAAGCCGGATTGCCCGACTGTCTGAGGTGATATCCGGTGTAGAACAGTATTCCCATGACACCGATGATCAGCCCAACGTAAGAGCCAAGAGAAAGTCGGGAAAGAAAGCCCATGAGATGGGAACGTGCGTTGCGCATGAATATTCCGATGCTCTTCCACGGCCCCTCGTACTGATCTTGGGGCTGAGACGGGTGGGAAGGATTTCTCGATGTCGAATTTTCAGGCATGAGTCAGCTTACCGCAAGCTCCATTCTGAAGCCAATGTCTGAGCTAGTCTGTCCTTTGCTGTGAAGAGTGTCAACTACCACCCCTTCGTTGTGTAATTTATAACCCCTACGATATACTAATCGCACTCGAACTTGAGTGTTCAGCGAGCCGGCTCGTCGTGAGCCGGTGTGATGGAGACAGGCAATGGGAGCGCCACTTTCGCTGCGGGCTTGGTACCGGCGCAACGGGATATGGGTGATCGTCATGGTGGTGGTCTCTCTCATCGGCGCCGCAATCGTCCTCGTGCTGCGCTCACTCTATGAATACCAACCTACCAACTACGAGCCGAAGGATATGCCGCGCGAGCAGCAGTTCGAGCAGAAGGAACGCTGACCAGCCATTTGAGGTATGAGCGAGAGTTAGTGGCCGAGAAGGAGTCGGCGCTGGTAGCGCTCGTCTTGAATAGATGAGGCCGGCCGTCGTCTTTCAGAACGTGAACCGCGGCTTTTTGCACGTAGTCCTCAACCCTTGCGCGATTCCCGTACGCCTCGAAGTAAAAGCTCCAGTGTGCTGAGCCATCCACGATGACCTTCGTCAGCTCGGCGTTACAGCCATCACGAAGGAAGACCCTGTGGGCTGGGACTTCAACGATGGTGGCGCCTTCCAGAGAGAACTTCCGGAGGGTGCGTTCCTTTCTCACCGCGAGCCAGAGATGGGGCGCGCTGCTTCGGAGCCGCTCGAATTCCTTGACCGCCGGTCCGCCATAGGCTTCCTTTTTCCACACTTGGACCTTGCCGACGGCGTTCGCCGTGAAGGCGCGGATGCCCCGTGACTCGACCAGAGTTTTCATCTCCAGCCGCCCTTCGCGCAACTTGAGCCCCAGGCCCAGAGAGGCTGGTAACAGCAGATAGTAGTCCTCGCGGGGCCCCGCGTGGTGAGCCAGACTGCTGCGGTAAAACCATCGTTCGATTTCGTCAGGAATCGGGCCTTCGAAGAACCAGCGGACTTCCGCAGTCGTGAACATTCCCGCACGGTTTCCTACAATGCGATGAAAAAAAGCCCCTTGCTCCTTCGTCGGAGCAAGGGGCCGGGTGACACTGAAGCAAACAGTGGTTAAGAGGCCGCGGCAGCCTGCGCTTGGGATGCCGCCGGATACACGCTGACCCGGCGCCGTTCCCTGGGGCCTTCGTACTTCACGATGCCAGGGATCTTGGCATACAGCGTGTCGTCCTTGCCTCTGCCGACGTTGAACCCTGGGTGAATCCGCGTGCCGCGCTGGCGGACGAGGATGCTTCCACCCGGCACAACCTCACCACTGAAGCATTTCACGCCGAGATACTGCGGGTTGCTGTCCCGCCCGTTCCGGCATGAACCCTGTCCTTTTTTGTGCGCCATGACTAGCCCTCAGAAATTCCAGTGATTTTCACGCTGGTGAACGACTGCCGGTGTCCACGGGTCCGGCGATACGCCTTGCGACGCTTTTTCTTGAACACGACGATCTTGGGAGTTCGGCCCTGGGCCACGATCTCGCCGGTGACCTTCGCCTTGGGGATGACGGGTGTGCCGATCGTGGTGGTCCCCTCGTCGGAGATCAGCAACACCCTTTCCAGGGTGACGGTCGAGCCCACTGCGCCGTTCAGCTTTTCCACTTGCAAAACAACACCTTGCGTCGCTCGGTACTGTTTCCCGCCGGTCTCGACAATCGCGTACATCGCCTGCTGCTCCATTCGATCTCGGATGATGTGGGAAAGCATTTCCCTAACACACGGCGGCGGGGCAAGTCAAGAAAGGACGCAGGGTTCTCAAATGGGGTATAATAGCGTTATGTTTGGCAAGACTCAGCACGACAGAGCAACAGAACAAGCCGAGTTTCAGTTCCGACAGCGGGCCTTGAAATCTCTGATGACCATGCGCAACAAGCAGCTTCGTGAGTCCCTCGATCAACGCATCAAGCGAGCAAGACGGGGGGGAGCGTGGACAGATCTCACGCGAGCCGAGTGCGCCATCTTACACAAGCAAGAGAAGGTCCGTGCTCAAGAGCAATTAGCCGTCTTACAGCTCGCGTGGGCGCGTACCCGTTGGCAATTGACCGAATCGAGGAGGGCCATGGCCAGGGCCCAAACCCTCAAAGCTGCCGGCCGTCTGTAGTCAGTCCTGCTCGTCGCCTGCAAAGCCGCCGCGAGGCCGTTCGTCCACGAACTCCCGCGCTTCGATGAGCTCCTCGCGGTCGCAGATTTCCTTCTTAACCAGCAAGTGTTCTATTGCGGCGATACGGGCGGTCAGTTCCGGCACCATGATGTCCAGTGCTTCCGAAACTTCGGCCAGCCGGCGGTCGTCGCCCTTCGACGGGCCGACTGCAACCGGTTGAGGCCTCCGTCCGGCTGGCGGCTTGCCTGCCGGACGTTTCTGCACCCGTTTCTTTTTCGGCGACATGGCACCTCCGTCCGGCTGAAGTCTCGCTTGCAGTGTACGTTGGTGAACAGGACGAAGCAAGCCGTCGGGCTGCGCGCAGTCGTTTGACAAGGTCCGGACTCGTTGCTATCATGCCCTCGTGTTAAAGGAATCCGAGAAGATCTGGCTGGACGGGAAGTTCGTGCCCTGGAAGGACGCCCAGGTCCACGTCCTCACGCACAGCCTCCACTACGGGCTGGCCGCCTTTGAAGGCATCCGGTGCTACAAAGGCAAGCAGGGCTCGGCCATCTTCCGCCTCAATGAGCACGTGGACCGGCTGTTTGCGTCGGCCCACATCTGCCTCTTGGAGATTCCGTACGGGAAGAAAGAGCTCGCAGATGCCATCCGGGAAACCGTCAGCGTGAACCGGCTCGACGCGTGCTACATCCGGCCCATCGTCTTCGTGGGCGACGGCGACATGGGGCTCTACGTGCCCGAGAACCCAATCCGGGTGGCGATCGCAGCCTGGCCGTGGGGCGCCTACCTCGGCGAGGAAGGCCTGAAGAACGGCATCCGGGCGAAGGTATCCTCCTTCACCCGTCACCATGTCAATGTCAGCCTGACGCGGGCCAAGATCGCCGGCTACTACGTCAACTCCATCATGGCTAAGCGCGAAGTGAAGACCAGCGGGTATGATGAGGCGATCCTGCTGGACCCCGAGGGCTACGTCTCCGAAGGGACAGGGGAGAATATCTTTCTCGTTCGCCATGGCGTCGTGAAGACCACGCCGCTGACCTCGATCCTCGAAGGGATCACCCGCAACTCGATCATGCAGCTCGCCCGCGAGCGCGGCCTGTCGGTGGTGGAGGAACGGTTCACCCGCGACGAGCTCTACATCGCCGATGAGGTGTTCATGACCGGCACGGCCGCCGAGCTGACGCCGATCCGCGAGGTGGACGACCGCACCGTGGGCACCGGCAAGCCGGGCCCCATCACCCGAGATCTACAAACCGCCTTCTTCGACATCGTCAGTGGGCGCGACACCAAGCACGCTTCCTGGCTCTCGCCTCTGTAAGCGCTGCCAGCCAATCCTCCTGCGGGGTGTAGCGTAACACGCTACAGCTTATTACAATGAAGCGACCAGAGGGTCCTTCGTGCGGGAGAGGACGCCATGCAGCGAAGGGGCATTCGGTACTGGACAGTCGCGTGCGTACTGGTGGGATTTTCCTGGGCGGGTACCGACCCACTCCGAGCGGAAGAGCCCGTCTATAAGGGACGTTCGCTCGCGGATTGGGTCGGAGACTTGAAAACTCCTTCCCCTCAGGTCAGAGACAAGGCGGTTCAGGCGTTTCACTCTCTCGGCCCACTCGCGATCCCGGCGCTCCAGGGTCTCTTGAAGGACGCCGATCCCGGCGTGCGACAGGCGGCCATCCGTGCCCTCAGCGTCATCATCCCTGTTCGGAAAGAGGTCGTGTTGATCGTGGTGGAGGCGCTCCATGGCAACGATCCTGCAACGCAGCAAGCGGCGGCTGCGGTCTGGACGGGGCTGAAAGGCAAGGTGGGCCGGGATGTGATCCAGGCCTTTGCGGAAGACCTCAAACACGAGACTACGGATGTCCGCCAGAAGGCCGCAGAGGCGCTGGCGGAGATCCGCTCGGTAGAGCAGGATGTTCTCCAGGCTTTAGCAGGTGCGCTGAAAGACGAGAAAGAGGGGGTCCGCCAGCAAGCGGCGGATGCGATTGGGGCGATCGGCCCGGAAGCGGCAGGGACGGTGCCGGCGCTGGTGCAGGCGTTGAAGGATCCTGACACCGCGACTCGGCAGAAGGCCGCCCGAGCCGTCGGCCAGGTCGGACCCAAGGCGAAGGAGGCGGTGCCGGCGCTGGCGCTGGCGCTCAAAGATGCCGACCCTGGTGTGCGGCAGGAGGCCGCCATCGCGCTCGGTAAGATCGGCGAGGGGGCGAAATCGACGGTGCCGGACCTTGTGCTGATGCTCAAGGATCCTGAGGCCACGGTGCGGGGGGCAGCGGCCGGCACGCTGGGCATGATTGTCGCTCAGGCGAAGGAGGCGGTCCGGGCGTTGGTTCAACTGCTGAACGATAGCGAGCCTGGCGTACGAGTGAAGGTGGCTGATGCCCTGGGACGCACCGGCCAGGCCGGTCCGGACGTTCTTGCAGCGCTGGTTCAGGCCTTGGCTGATAAAGATGAAGCCGTGCGGGTCAGCGCGGCCTCCGCCGTGGGACGGCTGGGACCGGCGTCGCAGGACGCGATTGCAGCCTTGGAGCAGGCTCTGAAGGATGGGGATGCTGGAGTGCGGCAGGAAGCGGCCAAGGCGATCGGAAAGATTGGGATGGTGGCCGAGAGGTCCTTCCCTGTGCTGGTGCAGGCGCTGAAGGACCCCGACGCGAACACCAGGGAAGCCGCCGCCAAGGCCATGGGCATGATCGCGCTGGTCGGCACCGTGCCCAAGGACGTCATCCAGGCGCTCATCCACCTGCTCAACGATGCAGATGTGGAGGTGAAGAAGAGCGGGATCAGGGCGCTGGGCGAGATTGGTCCCAAGGCTGCTGACGCTATCCCGGTGCTGCGGGAGATGTTGAAGGACGCAGATCCGAATGTGCGGCGGGCCGCGGCGGTCGCGCTCAGCCGAATCGATCCCGGCGGCGGCGGGGGCGAGGGCTGATCAATCAGGGCGGCCCTTGAGGTAGAGGCTGTCGTTAAGGTTTGGTCGGGGCGGGTGGGGAAGGTGGATTGGCCGGATCGGCTGCGGCCGGGGCAGCGGGCGCTGGCGCAGGGGAGGCAGGAGCGGATTGAGCTGGCGCCGGGGAATCCGCAGCCGGCGAAGGCGCCGCCGGAGCGGAGGCGGGCGGTTTGTCCAAGCCGATGGTCGAGGAGAAATTCCGTTGCTTGGACATGATCGCCAGCGACAGCGAGGTGAGCATGAAGATCGTTGCCGTCACGGCGGTCAGCTTGCCCAGGAACGTGTTGGCGCCACGCGCCCCAAAGATGGTCTGGCTGGAGCCACCGAAGGCGGCCCCGATCTCCGCTCCCTTCCCGGATTGCAGGAGGATCACGCCGACCATGATGAAGGCGACCAGCACGTGGAGGACGATCAGGGCTGTGAACACGGCATGCTCCTACGCCGTAGCAGAACCGGCGACGACGAGAATTCTAGCAAACTGGGCGGGATCGAGACAAGCCCCGCCGACGAGCGCGCCATCCACGTCGCGGATGGCGAGGAGCTCGCCGATGTTCTCTGCCGTCACGCTCCCTCCGTAGAGGATTGGGACGCGCTCGCCCGTCTCCTGGCCCCACAGCGCCGTGATCCTCGCTCGAATGTGCCGGTGCGCCTCGCGGGCCTGTGGGGGGGTGGCGGGATGCCCGGACCCAATCGCCCAGATCGGCTCGTACGCGATCACGACCTCCGTGCCCTGATCCTTGTCGACGCCCGTCAGCGCTTCCGTCAATTGAGCGGCCAGCACCGACTCAGTCTGATTGCGGGTGCGCTGGTCCCATGTCTCGCCGACGCAGAGAATGGGCCGCAATCCGTGGCGCAGCGCGGCCAACACCTTCTTCCGCACGGTGGCGTCGGTCTCGCCGAAATAGCGGCGTCGTTCGGAGTGGCCGACGATTACGTAGCGGCAGCCGAGATCTTTGAGCATCAGCGGCGAGACTTCCCCGGTGTACGCGCCGGCGTCTTCCCAGTGCATGTCCTGCGCGGCCAATTCTACGGAAGGGGGCCCTGGCCTGCTGGTCCCCCCTTCCGTGCCCACGAGGAGTCCATGAGTCGCGAGCGTAGAGGCGACGGCCGCAAGTGCCGTGAATGGCGGAGCCACCACAATTTCGAGCTGCGCGGGAGGGGGTCCCGGGGCGGCGGGTTCCCGGCGCAGGTGCTTGGCCAGTTGTTCAACGAGTCCCACGGCCTCCGGGATCGTCTTGTGCATCTTCCAATTTCCAACGATCAGCCGCGGGCGTGGGGTCATGGCATCTTGTGGGGACGGGGGATCAGGCTGGTTTGTTGGGCAGGGCAGCGATGCCCGGCAGGGCCTTCCCTTCCAGCAATTCGAGAGCGGCGCCGCCGCCGGTGGAGATGAAGGACATGCTCTCGGATACGCCTGCCCGGTGGACTGCCAGCGCCGTGTCCGCTCCGCCGACGATGGTCAGCGCGTAGGCATCGGCGACCGCGTGGGCCACCGCCATCGTGCCGCGCGAGTAAGCGTCGTTCTCAAACGCGCCCATCGGGCCGTTCCAGAGGATGGTTTTGGCGTTGCCGAGCGCCTCGGTGAACAGTTTCACGGAGGCGGGGCCGATGTCCAGGCCGTACCAGCCCTTGGGCATCTCCTGCGACGTGACGATCTTGGTTTCCGCGCTCGGGTTGGGGCTGGTCGCCACGACGCAATCCACGGGCAGGTAGAATTTCACGCCGCGACTGATCGCGTGCTCATAGATCTCTTTGACGAACTTGAGCATGCCGTCCTCCACAAGCGAATTGCCGACCTCGAGGCCCATGGCCTTCAGGTAGGTGAACGCCATCCCGCCGCCAATGATGACCTTGTCCACCTTTTTCCCCAAATTCTCGATGACGCCGATCTTGCCGGAGACCTTGGCGCCGCCCAGGATCGCCACGAAGGGCCGCATGGGGTTGGCCACGGCGCCCTCCAGGTACTCGATCTCCTTGCGCATGAGGAAGCCAGCACCGGCCATGGGGAGGTATTTCGTGATGCCTGAGACAGAGGCGTGGTTGCGGTGGGCGGCTCCGAAGGCGTCGTTGACATACACGTCAGCGAGCGAGGCCAGCGCCTTGGCGAACTGGTCGTCGTTCTGCTCTTCGCCGAGGTGGAACCGGAGGTTCTCCAGCAGGAGAACGTCGCCCGCCTTCATCTTGATCACCAGCATCTCGGCTTGCGCGCCGATGCAGTCCTCTGCGAAGAGGACCTCTTTGCCCAGCAGGCGTTGGAGGCGGCGCGCGACCGGCGCCAGGCTCAGGCGCGGGTCCACTTTGCCCTTGGGACGCCCCAGATGGGAGCACAGGATCACCCGCGCGCCTTCGTCCACTGCATAGTTGATGGTCGGAAGGGTGCCCCGGATGCGGGTATCGTCCGTGATGTGGCCGCTCTCATCCAGCGGCACGTTGAAGTCCGCACGGATGATGACGCGCTTTCCCCGGAGAGGCAGGTCCTCGATGCTGACTTTGTTCAGATGCATGCGGAGCGGCCTGGTGGTCAGTCGCGGGTGGCGATGTATTTCACGAGATCCCGGACCCGACACGAGTAGCCCCACTCGTTGTCGTACCAGGCGATGACCTTCACCATGCGCTTGTCGAGCCCGGCGGTCAGTGGGGCGTCCACGATGGACGAGTGGGGGTTCCCGTTCATGTCCACCGACACCACCGGGTCCTCGGAATATTGCAGGATGCCCTGCAGGGGGCCCTGGGCGGCCGCGCGGAAGGCGGCGTTGACGTCGGCGGGCGTCCCGTCGCTCTCCAGTTCCACCGTCAGGTCGATCATGGACACGTTCGGCGTCGGCACCCGGATGGCCATGCCGTCCAGCTTGCCCTTGAGTTGGGGCAGTACGAGGTGCAGGGCCCTGGCCGCGCCGGTGCTCGTGGGGACCATCGAGACGGCTGCCGCCCGCGCCCGCCGCAGGTCCTTGTGGGGCAGGTCCAAGAGCTGCTGGTCATTTGTGTAGGAGTGGACCGTGGTCATGAGACCGTGCTTGATGCCGAAACGCTCCAACAGCACTTTGGCCACTGGCGCGAGGCAGTTCGTCGTGCACGAGGCGTTGGAGACGACCTGGTGCGCCTTCGGATCGTAGACCTTCTCGTTGACCCCGAGGACGAGCGTGACATCGGCGTCCTTGGACGGCGCCGAGATGATGACCCGCTTGGCGCCGGCGGCAAGGTGCTTGGCGGCGTCCTCCCGGTTCGTGAAACGGCCGGTGGACTCGATCACATAGTCCACGCCGAGGTTGCGCCACGGGAGGTCCTTCGGGTCCCTCAGGGCCAGGATCTTGATGGGCCGGCTGTCGACGATCAGGTAGTCGTCCTTGGCCTCGACTGGCACGTCCAGCACGCCGTGGATCGAATCGTACTTGAGCAAGTAGGCAAGAGTCTTGGCGTCGGTCAGGTCGTTGATCGCGACGAATTCCAGGGCCGGATCGCCCAGGGAGGCTCGCAGCACGTTGCGCCCGATGCGCCCGAACCCGTTGATGCCGATGCGGATTGCCATGTCTTCTCTCTCATTTCCCTCTCCCCATGACCCGTTGCATTCCGGGGAGCAACGGGTTCCCCGAGAGGGCCAGGGTGAGGGGGATCCAGTGAGCGTGTAGCTGAATCTTATTGGAATGGCCCTGAGGTGTCAATCGCCTTTTTGCTCCCTTTTGTCGTTTCCTTGGCCGCGTTCGAGAACAACTGGGCCAGGAGGTGCCTGGCATCGTACTCGCCGCGCTCGTCGGAGGCGAGCGATTGAGTTCGCCGGCTCAGATGGGGATCAGGTCTTAGGCGCAGGCTTTGACTAATTTCTTGACTTCGCTGTCTTCTATCAAGGCCGCGTGCAATCGTTGAATCATGCCGGCCGACTGGTAGAGCAGATCCCCTTTGCCGAGCAACGCTTCGGCGCCGCTCTGATCGAGAATAACTCGTGAATCGGACCCGCTCTGGACGCGGAAGGCGACGCGGGTAGGGAAGTTCGCCTTAATTAAGCCCGTGACCACGTCCACGGACGGGCGTTGAGTGGCGATGACCAGGTGAATCCCAGCGGCCCGAGCTTTCTGGGCCAGGCGAGTGATTAATTCCTCGGCCTCCTTGCCGAGCATAAAGACCATGTCGGCAAATTCATCGATCAGAAACACAACATAGGGGAGGGTCTGCCATTTACCGTTGAATTTTACAAATTCACTGCGGCGCCGTGTGCGGATGGTCTCGTTGAACTCTTGAATATTTCGCGTCTCGAGGGCGAGCATCGATTCGTAGCGCTTTTCCATCTCCTCCACCATGCGGTTGAGCAGGGTTTTGGCATCGGTTTTAATATCGCTGATCACCGGGCAGCCGAGGTGGGGCAATTTTTTGTACGCTGCCAATTCGACCATCTTGGGGTCGATAAACACGAAGCGCATCTCCTTGGCGGTATTCTTGCAGACGAGCCCGGCGATAAGATTATTGATGAAGACGCTTTTGCCGGACCCAGTGGTGCCGGCAATCAAGAGGTGCGGCATCTGGACCAGATCTTCCACCACGGGCTCCCCAAAGGTGTCGACTCCAAGGGCCACCGGTAGGATCACTTCTGATGAACGGAACTTGGCGTTCTTGAGCACATCGCCCAAACGAATAACTCTCCGTTGCTCACTGGGGATTTCAATGCCGACGGTATTCTTCCCGGCCAGCGCCGGAATAACCCGCACACTTTGAGCCCGCAGCACGCGGGCAATGTCGTTCGCAATGCTGACAATTTTGGCGGCTTTCGTTCCTGCGGTGGGCTCATATTCCAGCGTCGTGACGACGGGGCCCACCGTGATGTTGGTGATCTTGCCTTCGATCTTGAATTCATGGAGTTGAGATTCGAGCTGCTTCACGAGGGCGGGGAAGTCGGTTTTGTCTGAGGAGCTCGCCTTGCTCGTTTGAAAGATGTCCACGTCAGGTTTTCCATTTTTGGGGACTGCGGAGGTGAGGTCAACCTCGATTCCTAGCTCACTCTCTCCATCCTGATCTCCAGTTATCGGTCGCGCGGCACGCGCACCATTTTCCTCATTAGTCTGAGGTGCGGCAAGCGAGGAGATTGACCTCCGGCCTCGTTTGCCTATAGGTTCATTGATGAGGCGTTGCAGGAGAAAGAGCAGGTATTCAACAAATCTTGCGGTACTGGAGACCGTCAAGTTCCCCGTAACCACCAGGCCGGCCACGGCTGCAAAAATTAACCCGATGACGGCGCCACCGTAGCCGACACTATTGAGGAGCGTATTCCCAAGCGCTGTCCCGATCGCGCCGCCAAAACCATTGGACAGTTGTGTGCCTTTCGGATTTGGCTCGTCGATATGAATCAATCCGCAAAACACCACGACGACGAGGGCGACGCCGACCACGCGTTTGGTCTTGGGCCAGCGAACAAAGCCGAGCGCCATCATTCCGCCCCAGAAGAAAAGTATCGATGCGATAAGAAAGCTGACAAGGCCGAATGTGTTAAGCAAAAAATCAGCCAGCCAGGCACCAGCGGGTCCGACCATATTTTCATAGGTTTCATCTGTCGCCAACAGCTTGCCTGTGGCAAAGAGCTTGATCGAGTCTGTAGGGTCGTAGGAAATAAGTGCTAAGCCGAAAAAAATACCAGATGCAAGGACTGCAAACCCGAGCAGCTCAAAGAACGCACTTGCCTTGGGTAGGAATGCCTTGGATTTCTCGATCAACATCCGCACCATGAGATTGACCCAATTCCCCTTCAATTCTTATAGTAGAGTGTGTGGAGTGTCAGAACGATAAAATATTATGACAATTGATTAGGGTGGTCTCGATACCAGTAGCGGTAGTACAAAGCATGTGCGCAGGCTATCAAAGGGGGCGAGGGGGGTCAACACAAAAGTCGCATGTCATCCCACTGTTCAGGGACTGTCGTCTCAGAAAAGACAGAAGACAGCACCGCTTTCACAATAGGACGGCCAGAGGGCCATCTTTAGGCCGCTCACGGTGATGCTGAGCGAGGCGACCGCGGCGAGATTTGATAGATGGCGTCACCCCTGATTACCCTCTCCCCTGGAGGGAGAGGGGGAGAGGGTCAGGATGAGGTGGACTCAGTAAGGTCGCTCCTCCTACGCAAGCACGCGATGCGCCCCGGTTTGGTCGGAAAATACCTGACGAAGGGATCTTCTAGCATGTGGCGCTGACCGAGGAGCCCTAAGACTGGCTCAGGACGAGCGGAGGTTTGATGAAGGGGCACGGCGCGCCGTGCCCCTACGGATTCTTCACGTGCCAATGTCCCAGGAGGCGAGGTACTTTTCCTGCTCCTTAGTGAGCCGGTCGATGGTCACGCCCATGGCGGCGAGCTTAAGCCGGGCGATTTCCTTATCAATCGCCGCCGGCACCGGATAGACCTTCTTGTCCAACTTCTTGTGGTTCTTATAAATGTATTCGGCGCTCAAAGCCTGATTCGCGAAGCTCATATCCATCACGGAGGACGGATGGCCTTCGGCGAGCGCCAAATTCACCAGCCTTCCTTCGCCGAGCAGGTTGATCCGCTTCCCGTTCTTCAGCGTGTATTCTTCCACGCCGGGCCGGACCGTCCGCTTTTTCCGGCTCAGCTTCTCCAGGGCCGGGATGTCAATCTCCACATTGAAATGGCCGGAGTTGCAGACGATCGCTCCATCCTTCATCTTGGCGAAGTGGACCTCGCAGAGGACTTTGAGATTGCCCGTGACGGTCACGAAGAAATCGCCGAGCGGCGCTGCATGCTCCATCGGCATCGCGCGGTAGCCGTCCATGACGGCCTCGATGGCCTTGACGGGGTCCACCTCGGTCACGATCACGTCCGCGCCCAGCCCCTTCGCGCGCATTGCCACGCCGCGCCCGCACCAGCCATAGCCGGCCACGACGACGGTCGAGCCAGCCACCAGGCGATTGGTCCCGCGCACGATGCCGTCCAGGGTGGATTGACCCGTCCCGTAGCGGTTGTCGAACAGGTGTTTGGTCTCGGCGTCGTTGACGGAGACGATGGGGAACCGAAGGACTTTCTTCTTGGCCATGCTGCGGAGGCGAATGACGCCGGTGGTAGTCTCCTCCGTCCCCCCGAGGACGTGCATGAGCAGCTCCTTGTGTTTCGAATGGAGCGTGGAGACCAGGTCCGCGCCGTCGTCCATCGTGATCTGGGGCTTGTGGGCGAGGGCGGCCTCGATGTGCTCGTAGTAGGTCCGGTTCTCCTCGCCCTTGATGGCGAAGACCGCGATGCCCTCGTGCTGGACCAGCGACGCGGCCACGTCGTCCTGCGTGCTGAGCGGGTTGGAGGCGCAGAGGCGCACCTCCGCGCCGCCCGCCTTGAGCGTCTTGACCAGGCTCGCAGTCTCGGTCGTCACATGCAGACAGGCAGCGATGCGCACGCCGGCTAGGGGTCGCTCCTTCGCGAAGCGCTTCTGCACGAGCCGCAGCACCGGCATGGACTCCTCGGCCCACTCGATCCGCATCCGGCCCTGGTCGGCCAGTTTCATGTCTTTCACGTCGTAGTCCACGCTACCTCCAATAAAATGGGGACAGATTCAGAAGTGGGGACAGATTTCAAATCTGTCCCCCAGTAAGAAGTTACTTGCCCGCTTCGCGCCGCAAGACCTTCGCCAGATCCGTCTTCTCCCATGTGAACTCCGGCTCGTTGCGGCCGAAGTGTCCATAGGACGCCGTCTTCTTGTAGATCGGCCGCAGGAGCTTGAGGTGGTCGATGATCCCGCGCGGGGTCATGGGGAAGTGCTTGCGGACCAGCTTGTCGATCAGATCGATGGAAACCTTCTCGGTGTTTTTGGTGTCGATCAAGATAGACACCGGCTCGGGCACCCCGATCGCGTACGCCAACTGGATCTCGCACTTGTCGGCGAGAGCCGCGGCCACGATGTTCTTCGCGATGTACCGGGCCATGTACGACGCCGAGCGGTCCACCTTACTGGGGTCCTTGCCCGAGAACGCGCCGCCACCGTGGCTGCCGACGCCGCCGTAGGTGTCCACGATGATCTTGCGCCCGGTGAGCCCCGTATCGCCCATGGGGCCGCCCACCACGAACCGCCCGGTCGGATTGATGTGGTATTTCACGCTGACGGAGTCGAAGATCTCCTTGGGCATGACGGGCTTGATCACGTGCTCGATCACGTCCCGTTCGATCCTCTTGCTGGTGGTGTCCGGGCTGTGCTGGGAGGAGACGACGATCGTGTCCACCCGGACGGGCCGACCGTTTCGGTATTCGACCGTCACCTGGGACTTGCCGTCCGGGCGGATCCACGGGAGGAGCTTCTTGTTCCGGACTTCGGCCAGCCTCCGGGTCAGGCGATGGGCGAGCACGATGGGCATGGGCATCAGCTCGGGCGTCTCGTTTGTCGCATACCCGAACATCAATCCCTGATCGCCGGCGCCCCCCGAGTCCACGCCCAGCGCGATGTCGGCGGACTGGTTGTGGATGGAGGTGATCACGGAGCAGGTGTGGTAATCAAAGCCCCAGGTGGCGTCGGTGTACCCGATCTGCCGGATCGTCTCCCGGATGATGTCGGGGATCTCGACGTAGGCCTTGGTGGAGATCTCACCGGCGACGAACGCGATGCCGGTGGTCAGGATCGTCTCGCAGGCGACCCGGCAGCGCTTATCTTGGGCAATGATCGCATCCAGAATGCCATCCGAGATCTGATCCGCGATCTTGTCCGGATGGCCTTCGGTGACGGATTCGGACGTGAACAGGTAATTGTGTCGGCTCATTCTTCGGAGTCCCTCATTGTGGTTCGCTGCCTGGAGAGTCTGAGTCCGGGCCTGGTCGGAATTAGCCCTGAGCGTAACGATGAAGTCCGCGGTTGTCAAGGAGAAATTCCGTTGTGATCCCGCGTGATTCCGCGCGGATC
>VBOO01000171.1 GCA_005877505.1 Nitrospirota bacterium | reverse complement strand
GGGCTCCGAGTCCCACCGCCATCTGCGTCGCATGCGTCCCCACGACACCGGCCCCCAGGATCACCACCTTGCCTGGAGCCACGCCGGGCACCCCGCCCAGCAAGATGCCGCGGCCCCCGTGCGTCCGCTCAAGGTAGTGCGCCCCGATCTGGACGGACAGCCGCCCCGCGACCTCACTCATCGGCCGGAGGATTGGGAGGCCCCCATCCGGGCGCTCGACGGTTTCGTAGGCGACGGCGAACACCCGCCGCTCAAGCAGGGCTTCGGTCAAGGGGCGGTTGGCCGCGAGATGGAGATAGGTGAAGAGCGCCTGGCCTTTCCGGAAGAGCGGATACTCCTGGGGAAGCGGTTCCTTGACCTTGACGATCAGGTCCGCTCGCTCGAAGAGGGCGGTCTTGTCGGATACCACCTCGGCGCCGGCTGTCCGGTACAACGGGTCGCCAAGCCCGCTGCCCGCGCCAGCTCCGGCCTCCACCATGACCCGGTGGCCGGCCTTCACCAGCACGCGTGCGCCGTCCGGTGTCAGCCCGACGCGGAATTCATGGTCCTTGATCTCTTTGGGGACGCCGATGATCATGGCCCGCCACCGGCTCTGGCAGGTTGGCAGGACGACACACGCTTGCCGGTGATCGCGCCGACTGCGCCGTATGAGGTACGGAATGTGCCCTCGAGGCGACGGTTTTCGGTCAACAGCAAGCTGTCCTCCTGATACCCGCCCTGAAAGTCCCACCGGAGATACACGGCATCTCCGTAGATCCTGATCTCGTTCGGCGATGGCCCCTGAACGCCGGCCGCCCCCGGCGACGGCAAGACGATCTGCGATTTGGCCTCTCGGTGACTGAGGGTGTGGGAATGCACGGTCCACTCCCACACGCCGCACAGCCGCGCATAGCCGGCTTCCAGCCGCTTGGCCTCGGCCACCGGGTCCAACTCCAGGGCCTGCGTGCGCGTGGCGCAAAGAGCGAGGCCTATCACCGCTGCCAGAGCAACCTGGCTACGCATAGCCTATTGTGGTCGATAATGAGGTAGAATCACAAGGGTGGGACGCCGGGGCGTGATGCATCACGCCCGGATATGCCCGCGAGGAGGCGCATTGAATTGCGCCCCTCCAATGCTTTGCGGTATCATCGCTTCGCCTTGGGAGGGTAAAATCGGTGATGGAAGGCAACGCCGCGGCTTCGCTGGCTGGTAAGTGCGACGGGTGCGGAGCCACAGACGTTCCGCTTATGAAGATCTCACTGGGCCGCGATTTCTTCGGGCGGGTTTACGACCGCCTTTCGCCGAACGCCGATCTGAGCCCGAAGTGGTACTGCGACCGTTGCTCCGTCGAGAAAAACCTCCAGCGCGACTTCCGCGACATCAAGGGCGAGTTCGAAAAATTGACCAAGGGCGAAGCCTCGGCGCTGGGCCACGCCGACCAGATCGGGCGGGCCAAGCTCCGGCTCAAGGAGATCGCCGCCATGCTCGCCGCCGATGCGCTCAAGCCGGCCCTCTTGAAACCCGAGGAGGTCGCGGCCCTCGCGCGGGCCCTCGAGACTCGCCACGCCTGAGATGTCCTCGTTCAAGCGCCACATCTTCATGTGCATCAATCAGCGTCCGAAGGGCGATCCCCGCGGGTGCTGCGCGGACAACGGATCGGTCCGACTGCAGGAGTTCATGAAGAAGGAAGTGGACCGGCTGGGGCTCAAAGGGATCGTCCGGGCGAACAAGGCCGGCTGCCTGGATCACTGCGAATACGGACCCAGCATCGTCGTGTACCCGGAAGGCGTCTGGTACTGGGCCGGCACCGAGGCGGACGTGACCGAGATCATGGAGAAGCACATCGTCGGAGGGCAGATCGTCAAGCGGCTTCTTATGCCCGGCCATGAGCCGCCCACGACCGCGCTTGATCCGTTACAAGCGTGACCACGCCGGCCAAGGACATCTTCGAGCTCTTCTCGCGGGCCCTGTTTGAGGGAGTCAAGCCCATGATGGTCAAGAGAGATCACCTGGTCCGCCACCCCGACCGGTGCACCCACAACGCGGTGTGCATCCCGGTGTGCCCGACCGGGGCCTGGCTTTCCACGCCACCGTACAAGTTTGATTCGTCCCGCTGCATCGAGACCTGCCGGCTCTGCCTGGACGCCTGCCCGTCGCAGGCCATCTACGCCGTCTTCCGCAAAGGCGACAAGCTCCTCGAGCCGTCCAAGAGCGAACCACAAAAGTAGGGGCACGGCATGCCCTGCCCCTACCGCCCATCAACACGCCACGCCTTTCCTTAGGTGGCCGTAGTAGGCGGTCAGGGCGGTGTCGGACATGATTGTCCCGGCGCTCAGCGCGATGATCCGATAGACTTCACCTCTCGTCATCTTGAGCGTGACCCCCGGATCGAGTAACGACGGCGAGACGCTCACGCGCTGAAGGGTTTTTACGGCGAACAGGATCGGCCAGGCGCAGGCCAGCCGGAGGCGCACTTCCCGGCGCGGAATGGCCAACGTGTAGAGCCAGCCCTGATCGAGGTGCTCCAGAGCCATACGGAGGAGTCTCGTGAGCACCGGCCGGAGTTTCGGCAACATGGCCGGGTCCAGCAGATCGGCCGGTCTCAAACCCGCCGGCTCCAGCAGGGCTGTCGGGATGTAGCAGCGGCCGCGCCGAAGGTCCGTGGCGAGGTCCCGCAGAACGTTCGTCAGTTGCAGCCCCTTGCCAAAGCGGATGCCGACGGTCGCCATCGCCTCCACGTCCCACGCTCGGAGAGCCTCGCGATGGGCGCACATCAGCCGGGTCCAGAAATCACCGACGCAGCCGGCCGCATCATAGGTGTACTGGTCCAACTCTTCAAGCGTAGTCAAGGCAGTGAGCACGGGAGGGGAGTCTGCGGGGCCCCCTCCCGGTGAAATAGTCTGGCCAGGAAAGCGCGTCAGGTCCTTCTGCATGCCATAGGCCAAGGTCCCGACCACCTGGCTGATCAATGCCTGATCGCCCAGCTCGAAGCTGCAGAGGAGGTGTCCGCACTCCACTAAATGGGCGAGCAGGGTCCGCTCTCCCGGTCGGGTCTCTAAGCCACTGCGCGGATCGTCCAGATGAACCATCAGGGCAGCCTGAACTTCCCTGAGGGCATCCTCCTGCTGGATCGGGTCCATCACCCCCTCCCGAAATCTAGTCAGATACTGAAGTCGCTGGGAGCGCTCGAGGAGGTCGGTGTCCGTGATGGTATCGGCGGCGCGTGCCAGCAGGTAGGCGACCCCGACCTGGGTCCGGACATCGCTGGGGACCACAGCCAAGGTAAGGTAGAAGGAGCGGGCGACTGAAGGGAGGACTATATGCAGGAGGGTGTCGGGGGAGGCCCTCGTAACCATTTGAAAGACTAGTACACGTTCTGACCCCAGGGGTCAAGACGAAGCAGAAAGAGGCCTTGACACCGCCCCTTGTGATGGTAATATTCAGAACACACATCATCGTGCGGCTCGGGAGTGCCGAAGCGGCCCCCGGAATCCGCATCCTGAAGGAGGAACAAGCTCAGATGTTAAGAAACTTGAAGGGGATTGCGTTACTGCTGATCGCCAACTTCCTGATCATGATCACGCTGGGTGTCGTGTACGTGGTCCTCGCGAACTTCGTACTGCCAGCCTTCGGCATCGACATCCGCGGGTCGGTGGATGGAACCATCCTGCTCTACGCGGGCGTCCTGGGTTTCGGAGGGGCTTTCATCTCGCTGGCCTTCTCCAAGCAGTTCGCCCGGGCCATGCTGGATTGCTACCAGATCACCGAGCCCCGGACTCGCCCCGAAGAAGTCGTGTTCCAGACCGTGCGCGAGCTGGCCCAGCGGCTCCACGTCAAGACGCCGGAAGTCTGGGTTTACGATGCACCGGACCCGAACGCCGTCGCCACCGGGCCAACCAAGAACAACGCGATGGTCGCCGTGTCGACCGGCCTCCTGGAGAACCTGAAGGAGGAGGAGATCCGATCCGTCCTGGCGCACGAGATGGGCCATGTCTGGAACGGGGACATGTTCACCACGACCGTGCTGGCCGGCTTGCTGAACACCTTCGTGTACTTCATCTCCATGTGGGTGGAGCGGTTCTTTAGAGAACGTGACCAGGCGATTCTGGGAATCGTCGCCTTCTACGTCTTGCAAATCGTACTCGGCATCCTGGCCATGATCGTGATCAATTGGCACTCGCGGCGGCGAGAGTTCGAAGCCGACCGGTTCTCGGGCAAGGCCTACGGGCCGGCTCCGATGATCTCGGCCCTCCAGAGCATTCAGCGCTACGTCGAGGCGGCGAAGATGGAATACGCAACTCACGATGCGCTGGCTACGATGAAGATCTCCGGCGGAACCGGCGGGTGGATGAACCTGTTCGCGACCCATCCGCCCATCGATGAGCGCATCGCGGCCTTGAGGCGGTTGGCCTAATTGAAACTGGTCTATCGGTTCGGCGACAGCCCTCTGCCCTCCTTCGACCAGGTGGGCGCCAAGGGGCTCTCCCTCATGCGGCTGTTCCAGGCGGGGTTCCCCGTCCCCTCCGGCTTTGTCCTGACGACGGCGTTCTTCGAGCCCTGGATCGTCCTGCTGAAGGCAACCCCGGCGTGGAAGCAGTTCCTCGCCGCGGACCAAGCCGGGCTGCGCGATGTCTGCCAGCGACTCAAGGACATCAGCGCCGGGTACGAGCTGAACGCGGAACAGAAGAAACGCCTTCGCGAGGCGTTGATCGCCTTCGATGAGAAAGCCCTCTTTGCCGTGCGCTCCTCCTCACCGGAGGAAGACCTGGGGAGCGCATCCTTCGCCGGCGGCTACGAGACGGTCCTGGGTGTCATGGCGGATCGGCTGGAACCGGCGCTCCATGTCGCATTCGCCTCCTGCCTCGACGCCCGCATCGTCACCTACAAGCGCGAACGCGGCCTCGCCGCGGCGGAGCCCCGCATTGCTATCGTGGTGCAGGAGCAGATCGCCAGCGAGGCGGCCGGCGTCGGCTTTTCGGTTCATCCGGTCACCGGCGATCCGGACCAAGCTGTGTTCGAATCCAACTGGGGGCTTGGGCAGACCGTCGTGGCCGGACGGGTGTCCCCTGACCGGTTCGTCGTGCACAAGCCGACACGGAAGATCCTGGAGCGGCAGCTTGGCAAGAAAGAACGGGCCATCGTGCTCCTGACCGGTGGCGGAACGCACGAACGCGAGGATCCCCGGCACGAGCACCTGTCGCTGCAAGACGGCCAGCTCCAGGCCTTGACCGAAGCGGTCATCGCCATCGAGCGTCACTTTGGCCGTCCTATTGACATGGAATGGGCCTTCGCCGGCGGACGGCTCTACGTGCTCCAGGCCCGCCCGATCGTGAAGCGCGCGACGGCAGAAGCAAAGAAAGAAACGATCGTGCAGAAGATCTGGGAACGAATTAAGACATCGGTTCCATGGCGTGCCTAATTGTAGGGGCGCGGCGCGCCGTGCCCCTACGGTCTCACCTCGAGCACGCCTTCCATGCCCTTCTCGCGGTGGCTTTTGAAGAAGAGCAGCTTCTTGTCACAGTAGATCGCGAAGGAGCCAGGCACCGTCGGAGTGAACGTGATCTTCACCGTTTGCCCGGCCCGGATTTCCTCCCTGATTGCAAGGCCCGACTTGGGATCATCAATGACGAAATTGTGCGGCACCAGCACGGTCACGCTCTTGACGGTCAATTCGACCGGCTTACCGGCCTGCACGACGAGGTGGCGCGGGCCGAACTCATAGCTGTCGGCTTCGATCACGGCCCGTTGGATTCCGTCCGGGTCCATTGGAAGTTCGAAGGCAGCCGGATCCGCGGCTGCGCACGTGATGGCTGGCACAAGGACGAGCAAACCGGTTCCGACTCCGAGAGCGTACAGCATTGTCCAGGCCCCTCCCTCACACTATGACACATTATCTGCCTGTTTCGATCAAGAGCACAGTCACGAGCAAGGAATTCCGCACACTTCAGCCCAAGGGGACAGATAATAAACCTGTCCCATTTTCTCCGTTTTTGCTGCGGCACCAATATTGCATTTCCGAACCGTGAACCAGCACCGATTCACAATCCAATCGGAGGGCTCTATGGTTCGGCTTACGCTCATCCTCTCCGTTCTGCTGCTCTTCGTTGCTTCACCGGTCCTCGCCGAGGTCAATTCGCACGGCCATGCTCCGACGCTACCCGAGTCCAAAGGCACCACGACGGTGACCGTGCAGGACGATGCCCTGGTCCTCACCTTCGGACCGATCGACCTGCCGGCCGGACACAGCGGCGACCTGGCCTCTAGCCTGCCGATTCATTCCTTCAAGGCGCCCAAGGACATGATCGTGACCGGCTTCAGGTCGCGCATCTTCACCAAGGACGGCCAGGAGCTGCCCGGCCAGTATCTCCACCATATCCTGCTCCAGAATCTGGAAGAAAAGAGCCTCTCCTGTCCCGGCGAGCCGACCTACTTTGCAGGAGCCGGGATTGAGATCACGGACGCCAAATTCCCCCCCGGCTACGGTGTGCCGATCAAAAAGGACAGCACGCTCGTCGCGATCGTGGCCTTCTACCACAAGGTCCCGCCCACCAAGGATGTCCTGGCGACCTTCACCATGGACTTGGCCCCCAAGGGTGCCAGCGTCAAGCCGATCAAAGCATACACCGTCGGCGTCAACGTGGTGTGTTACAGCCAGTTCAGCAAGCGGCCGTCCAACGAGTCGGACGAAGGCCGGGAGTTGAAGCCGGGTGTCGTGCAGGTGGACTCGAGGCCTCTGAAATTCACGGTGGACGCGTGCGTCAAGTACGCCTATCCCCACGGGCATGACGGGCTGCTCATGATTGCGCTCGACAACAAGACCACAAACCAGACGTTATTGCGCAGCGTGCCTGACGTCGAGAACGGCGGGAACCTGCGCGGTTTCCGTGCTCAGCAAGTCTACAGCAGCACGAAGGGCTTTCCTGTGAACACCAAGGACGAGTATGAGATGACGATGGTCTACCATCTCAAGCGCCAGGAGACCCTGGACCTGCACGGTATGGGCAACTACCTCCTTTACGTCG
>VBOO01000165.1 GCA_005877505.1 Nitrospirota bacterium | reverse complement strand
GAACGACCGACGCGCGGTCCGGCTCGATTTCCGCGTGGGCGAGGACGCCCTGGCGGACCAAGACATCGTCATTCGGGTGGTCTTGCAGTCTCCGGTCGGCGAGCAGACTGTCTCCGTGGTGTCGGCGGTCGCCAAGGTCGAGGCGGTGGCGGGTGTACGGGTGGTAGGGGGCGAGGCGGCCCGCACGGTCTTCCCGCGGGAGACCGTGTACCTGCCGTTCACGGTGCGGAACACGGGCAATGGCCCCGACCGGTTCGCGCTGCGGACCCTGAGCGACCTTGGCGCGGGGGCCACCCTTGTGGAGGATCGCAATCGCGACGGCGTCCGCCAGCCGGGTGAACCGGCGGTGGAGACGACCAGGCTGCTCAATCCTCAGGAAGAGATCAGGCTGCTGGTCGAGCTCGCGGTACCGCCCGATGCGATGGACGCAAAGCAGCACGCCGTCCGACTGGTCGCCACGTCGGAACGGTTCCGGTCGATCGTCTCAGAGAGCGGCCGTCTGCTCATCGTGTCGCGCCCGGTGGTGGCGGTGGCGACCCAGATCGCGTCCAAGGAGGGCATTCCCGGCAAGGTGTTCTCCTATCAGCTCGTCTGCACGAACACCGGCACCAGTCCGGCCAAGCGTGTGATGGTGTCGGAGAGTCTTTCACCCGAGCTCGAATTCGTGGACGCCCAGCCCCGTCCGGGTCAGATCGAGGGGCAGCGTCTGGCGTGGGAGATCGCGGACCTCGGCTCGGGCCAGCAGGAAATCCTCACCGTCGGTGTGCGGGTCAAGGCGGGGATTCCAGCCGGCACGCCTGTTCGGAAGACGACGATGGTCCGGTATCGGGACTTGAGGGATCAGCTCTACGAATCGAGTCCCAGCCGGGAAGGACAATGATGGGCGGTGCGGCCGTCTGCGCGTTTGCGATCCTGCTGCTCGCCCTGCCGGCGCCTGCCGGCTCCGCCGATCCCGATGAAGTGCTCCTGATCCCAGTGCCCGGCACGGGGGACTTCTCTGCAGGGGTCATACCTGCGCCGCAGGACATCAAGGTCTTATCGCGCATCACGATCCGCGAGGGCGACTCGCTCTGGCGCATCGCCAGGCGCACGTTCGGCATGGGGATCTATTACCCGTTCCTGCTGGCCATCAACACGATTGCGAATCCGGACCTCATATACGCAGGCAGCTCGCTGTTTTTGCCGGCGGGAACGCTCGATCGCCATCCCGAGCTCGCGTCTCGACTTTCGGGAAAGACGGCGAGAATCGTCTTTCCACCGCCCGCCGCCTCGTCTCGGGCCGAGCCGAAGGCCTCACCGCCCGATCAAGCCCGGCAGGGGAGCGCACCCTCATCGGCGGAGGTCCGCCAGAAGAAGCCGAGGGCCCTGACGGCGAAGGCCCCCCAGAAGGACGACGGGGATAAGGCGGAGGTTCAAGCGATCGTGGAATTGGCGAGCAAACGCAATTGTGCCGGCGTGCTTGCCGCAGCCGATCGCTATCTGGCCCGCCACCCCCGCTCGTCGCGCCGGGCGACCGTCCTCTGGCACCAGGCCGAATGCTACCGGTTGATGCTTCCCTCCGGGCACTGAAGTGAATGTCCACCGCATCTTCGGAAGGCGACGAGTTGCGAACCGTCGGTCCGGCAGGGTGGCTCGGCGTATGCCTGGTGGTTCTCGCGTTGGTCGTCCTGATCCTTGCGGCGCCCGGTAAGCCGCCGCCCTCACCGGGGAAAGAGTCCCGTCCGCCCGTTCCCGATCAAGACGGGGTGGTGCGAGCTTCTTCCCCGGCCCTGTCCGCCGTGGCCGCGGCCTATACCCTGGCGGCCCTCTGGAAGCGATCACCCCTTGACGCTGAGGCATTCGAAACGGCGCTGAAGCCTCCGCCGGACTTTCTGGAGGCCGGCCGGCTGCTCAGTCTGCGGGCCGGGACGGTGGGCGCCACGCCGACCACGTTGCGGGAGCATCCGCCGCCCATGATCCTCTTGCTCCAGGAGGAGCCTGATGTCGTCGCGACAGTCGAAGCCCTCGAGGGCCGCCGTCGGGATCTGACCCGATACGTGGTGCTGGCTGGAGTCCGCGATGGCCAGGTGGTGATCCTGGACCCTCTGATCGGACGGGTCACCCTCGCAGTGCCCGACCTGGTCAAACGCGTGGTGGGGGAAGGCATTTTCTGGTCGCCTCAGTCTTGACGGCGACGCGCTAATACTCTATAGTAACCCAACGACCGGCCGAGGCTCTTCCTACCCTTTCATTTCCTCGTAATCCCGGCCCCACGCTCAGCCAGTGTCCGTGGCTCCTGCAGGGAACGATAGAGGAAGCGCAGCCGTGACGGCAGTCGATCTGAAGCAGTCAGCGGAGAGCATATGCCCCGATCGCACGAGCTGAAGAAAATCCGGAACATCGGCATCATGGCGCACATCGATGCCGGAAAGACCACGACCACCGAGCGCATCCTGTACTACACCGGCGTCGCCCACAAGATGGGCGAGGTCCATGACGGGACCACGGTCATGGACTACATGGAGCAGGAGCGGGAACGGGGCATCACGATCACGTCGGCCGCGACCGTCTGCGAGTGGCGTAAGCACCGCGTCAACATCATCGACACGCCCGGGCACGTGGACTTCACCATCGAGGTCGAGCGGTCGCTGCGCGTGCTCGACGGCGCCGTGGCAGTGTTCGATGCCGTGCAGGGCGTCGAGCCGCAGTCCGAAACGGTATGGCGGCAGGCCGACCGCTATAAAGTGCCCCGCATCGTGTTCATCAACAAGATGGACCGAATGGGGGCAGATTTCTTCATGAGCGTGAAGAGCATCGTGGACCGGCTCGGCGCCCGCGCGGTACCGGTGCAGCTCCCGATCGGGCGGGAGGGCGACTTCACGGGCCACATTGATCTCGTCACCATGAAGGCGATCATCTCGAAGGACGAAACCAAGGGCGCCCAATACGATGTGGGCGAGATCCCGGCGGGGATGCTGGAGCTGGCGAAGGAGTATCGCGAGAAGATGCTCGAATCAATCGCTGAGTTCGACGATGCGATCTTGGACAAGTACCTGCATGGCAAGGAGCTGACCGAGGAGGAGATTCGGCAGTGCATCCGGAT
>VBOO01000164.1 GCA_005877505.1 Nitrospirota bacterium | reverse complement strand
CGTGCCAAACACAGAGAGAAGATCATTACTAAAAACGGGGAGAGTTGTGCCGCCTTAATCGATGCGGAGCGACTGGACTACTATCATCGTTTGGAGCGTGAACACATCCACCTCAGTCTACTTCAAGAAGCGATCCGGGGTATTGATGACCTGGACGCTGGAAAGACTCTCAGCTTGGCACAATTAAAATCCCGGCATGGCCGATAGACGGCCGGTTTTCACTGAAAACTTCTCCTCCAATCTCACAGCCATCCAAACCTTCCTGGGGCCAGAAAGGGAAGCTGTCTTTCGGCAGCTCCTGAACCGGCTCTTTGATGAAATCGTCCCGACGCTTTGCCGGTTTCCCCAGTCCGGACGATCTTTTCTGGCCCACCCCATACATTCCACAACAGCTGAGACACTTGTTAAGAAATTGCACAGCCGCATCAAAAAAGGGGATGAGTTACGGGAGTTCGTCGTCGATGATTATCTGCTCTTATATCTCCTCAGCGGAAATCGGCTCGTCTTCCTCTCCGTCAAGCATCATCGCCAATTGTCCTTCGACTTGAAGCGGTTCTGGGAATGAGGAACGATCTTTCCGCCGGCGTGAGCGCAGGAGACTTCCAACTTCGAGGGCAAGATAAGGTCGGAGTCGGCGCTGGCCGTCTTCCGCGCGGATTCCTGACCGGAAGGCCTCCCAAGCGCGCCCCTTTCCAGGAAAGCAAGGCACAGGGCGGTCTTCCCGCTGCCTGTTCTGCCGATGCAGACCGCGTGGGTGGCAAGAACCTTGCATTCGGACTGTGGAGGAGGCCCATATGCGAGAACCGAAGAAAGCGCCCTTGCCAACGCGCGGCCGAAAGGTGAGCCCTTCGAAGACCAGTCCCCCAGCCACGAAGTCGAAACAGAAAGGGAAAGCTTCGAAGACCAGTCCGCCGGCCCCGGAGGCGAAGCAGAAGGTGAACTCTTCGGAGACGAGTCCTCCGGCCACTGAGCCGAAGCAGGCGGTGACTGCCGTCGAGATGGGCGCCCGCCAGCGGGACATCTCCGTTTCCGAGTTCTTCACCAAGAACCGGCATCTCCTGGGGTTCGACAATCCGCGTAAGGCGCTGCTCACCTGCGTCAAGGAGGCCGTCGATAACGCGCTGGATGCGTGCGAGGAGGCCGGGATCCTCCCTGAAGTCGTCGTCAAAGTGGAGCCCGTCGCCAACGGGGAGGCTCTGCCCCCTCCAAGCCAGGCAAGCCGCTTCCGCATTACGGTCACCGACAACGGCCCCGGCATCATCCGCCAGCAAATCCCACCAATCTTCGCGAAGCTCCTGTATGGGTCCAAGTTCCACCGGCTGCGCATGAGCCGCGGACAGCAGGGAATGGGCATCTCGGCGGCCGGCATGTATGGACAGCTCACCACCGGCAAACCCGTCCAGATCATCTCCCGCACCGGCGCGAAAGCGCCCGCCCATTACTTCGAAGTCCAGATCGATACCAAGAAGAACGAGCCGCAGATTCTGGAGAAGAAGCAGATCACCTGGGAGAGCCAGCGTGGGACCCAGGTGACCATGGAAGTGGAGGGCCGTTACCAGAAGGGGCGTGCCTCCGTGGACGAGTACATCGAGCAGACCATCATTGCCAATCCGCACGTGAAGCTGACGTACTTCACCCCGGAGGGAGAAACGAAAGAGTATCCCAGGACCTACCACGAGCTTCCTCCACCACCCCGCGAGATCAAGCCGCACCCCTACGGGATCGAGCTCGGGATGCTGCTCAAGATGCTTCAGGACACCAAGAGCCACTGGCTCTCGGGGTTCCTGGCCAGTGATTTCAGCCGGCTGTCTTCTCGCCTTGCCGAGGACATCTGTAAGACCGCGGGACTCTCGCCCCGCGCGCGTCCCCGGGACATCCACGGGCAGGACGCCGAGGCCCTCTATAAGGCCCTCCAATCCACCAAGATCATGGCGCCTCCGACCAATTGCCTCTCACCGATCGGCGAAAAGGCGATCCTCACCGGCCTGTACCGGCAAATCAAAGGGGATTTCTATACGGCGGTGAGCCGGCCGCCGGCCGTATACCGCGGCAACCCCTTCGTGATCGAGGCGGGCTTGGCCTACGGCCGGGGACCCGAGGTGGCGGCGGAGACCCCGGAGAAGAAGCCGGTTTCGCTGGCCGAAGGGGAGCAGCAGGAAGACGACCATGAGCTCGCCCGCGTCATCCGCTACGCCAACCGCGTGCCGCTCATCCATCAGCAGTCCGCCTGCGCGATCTACAAGGCGGTGCTCGACACCACTTGGCGCACCTACGGAGTGTCTCAGTCCAAAAGCGCGCTCCCGTCCGGCCCCATGGTGGTTTTTGTCCACATGGCCTCGGTCTGGGTGCCCTTCACCAGCGAATCCAAGGAGGCGATCGCCGACTACGATGAGATCCGCAAGGAGATCACGCTGGCGCTGCGCGAATGCGGTCGCCGGCTGGGCGCGTTCCTGAAACGACGCGAGCGGGCCCAGAGCGAGTTCCATCGGCGCAACATCTTCGACCTTTACATCGAGGAAGTTGTTGACGCCTGTAACCGCCTGAAGGGCGGCAAGCTGCCCACCCAAAAGCTCAAAGAGCAGCTTCAGAAGATCGCGCTGAAACGGACCGGCGGCGAAAAGACGGACGAGGTCCTGGGCAAAACGGACGGCGGGCCGGAAGGCCTCCCGCACTCGATTATCGTCACGCCGGAGGGCGTGGAAGGTGAGGTGCCGGCGCTGAGCAGCGAGCCCTCGAACCAAACCGCTCCGCCCGCAGGAACTCCCGAAGAAGAGCAGGAAGAAGAGGAGAAGGTAGAAAAACATGCGCGGCCGAAGGGCCAGGCCGGGCCGGAGGACACGGGGAGGAGGAAGGGCGTACGGGCAAAGCGGCGTCCGAGGCCAAAGCCTCGACACAAGACGCACGCGGGCAAACCGGCTGGAGCATCCGCAAAACGCGCACCGCGCAGGAAGAGGTAGAAACCAGTATGGCGCGATCAAACGGAAAGACGAGCGGCGCGGTCGAGAAGAAACTCATCGGCGTGGCCGACACGGTGATCACCGCGGCCCAGCAGCGCAAGGATCCCACCCTCGCGATCCCGATCCGGTCCCTGTCGAACGTCAAGTTCAACGAGCACAAGGGCATAATCGAGATGGGCAAAGGGATGCAGGCCCGGGCGTTCTTCAATGTCGGGATGGCCAAGAAGTTCATGCAGACGGTCCTCGTGGCCGACGCCCTCTGCGAGCTCCAGCGGGCCGACCTCACGACCTCAGTCAGGGAGATCTACTACCGGACCAAGCACACGATCAAAAACTCGCACGAGAACACATTCGACAGCCAGGACGAATCCGATCCGGTGATCGAGGACCTGGAGGTGTCGCTCGCGGCGCTCCGGGAAGAACTGCATGTGCGGGCCGAGAACGGCGGGTCCGTTGTCGGGCCGCTGGTGCTGGTGGATGACGGCGATCGGGTGGACTGCGCCAGGCTCGGGAAGGGCGGCTATTCGGTGCCCTCCATCGTCGAGCCGGAATTTTTGCAGATCAAGAAATGCACGGCCGAGTTCGTGCTTCTGGTCGAGAAAGGCACCCAGTGGAACCGGCTCTCCGAAGACAAGTTCTGGCGGAGGTACAATTGCATTCTCCTGACGGGAAACGGCCAGCCGCCCCGCGGCGTCCGGCGCCTGGCGCGGCGGCTGCACGAGGAGAAGCGACTGCCGGTCTATGTCCTCGTGGATAACGACCCGTGGGGCTACTACATCTACTCGGTCGTCAAGCAAGGGTCGATCAATCTCGCCTTCGAGAGCCAGCGCATGGCCATTCCGAAGGCCAAGTTCCTCGGGCTCTCCAGCGGGGATCCCGAGACCTACGGGCTCCCCCGCAACGTAGGCATCAAGCTCAACGACAAGGACATCGCCCGCGCCCGCGAGTTGCTCAACTATCCATGGTTCCAGAAGAAGAACTGGCAGGAAGAAATCAAGCGGATGCTCTCAAGCGGGCTCAAATACGAACTGGACGCCCTTGCCAACAAGGACTTCCAGTACCTCACCAAAAAGTACCTTCCCCGCAAGCTCAAAGAGAAGGATTGGATGGACTAGATGCCCAAACCGCACTTTGAAGGGAATGTGGATACGCGGTGGCTGGGACACCCTTCATCGGCGACTACCGCCGCACCAGCGTCGTTCATGACGTCGCCTGTGTCCGCCGAGAGAAGACATCCAAGGAAGCGCATCGGAGGACCGAGCCCTCCTCTTCTATACGGCCGTGCGCCTCTTTGGCCCCAAGTGGGACCAGCAGCGGGGCATTCGCCCGATGTTTGCCATCCCCGTCGAGGAGATAGACTTTAATCGCCTTGAAGCCGCAATGGACAACGTTCTCGGTAACCGATAGCGGGCGGCCACATAGACTTGCCCCCATGTTTTTCCCTCTCCCCACCGAGGGAGAGGGCGAGGGTGAGGGGGATTCTTAGTTCCGGGAACTTTCATTGACACGTTTTCAGGTTTTTCTGTCGAGTAAAAGGTTCGAGTCCTGGCCGGGGGAGACAGCAACCCAAGATGACAGCATTGCGATATTACAGAATTTCTGTAGCTATTCCTGTAATATTTCCCCTATTGGCCCTCATCTTACTTAGCACCATTGGCAGTATCCTGCCCAATCAAGTGGAGGGCATGCTTACTTTCTTGTTCCTTTCTCTTGTAGTAGGTGGCGTCCCTTATATCATGATCGCAGTTCCTCTTCTCATCTGGTTTCGCAACCGAGATGCTTCCTGGTATTGGAATTTCTCTTTTGTTGCGCCATTGGTGTTTTGTGTTTTGCTTATCTTCTTGTTCGTTGGATGGGGGCTAGTTTACTTGGTCATGGGTCAAGCTTTCAGCATCAACCTTGTCGAAGTATTTCGAACTATTGGACTATCTTCTCTAATTCTTGGTTATGCCTATGTCGTTCTTGCTCACATTGGATTCTTTCTTCTACGAAAGCTGGGATACATCGACTAGCAGGCTAGGTGCAGAGCGACAATGGATGTACGGTTGAGGAAGCTAACTGCGAACTAGGCCGTAATTTTCCTGGAGAACTCGAATTTCAGGATTCGCAAATCGTACAGGTCTGGGAGCGATCTTGACGCTGTTGCGAACGGTTCAAACCGCTACAAGTGCATGACTAACATTGCTTGGGCAATAGAGGGGTCAGCCCCTTAAATGGGCTACTATGCGCGTCACGGCATTCGCAGCATTCCTTTTCGTTATTACGGTTCCCATAGTCTCGGCTGATTCAGTCGATGACCAATCAACCAGAGAATCAAAGATTGACAGATTTGCGTGGGATGGTCCGCTTTTCCTTAAAGACAAATCGCTGCCAGCGCTTCGCAGGCTTGGTCAGCTCAAGGCCGAGTCTGTTGAAAAGGCAGCGAACCGACATAATCCAGCGCAAACCGATGAGTTTAGGACTCTCCGGTTTGATGGTCTCGAAATCTACGGCTTCGTTCGCGCCTCGCAAGAGTTATGGCCTATTCACGTGACCATCACGAACGTACATTGGAAGGTACTGCATGGTCTTGATGTGGGGGCACCGTCTGAACGTGTCCTCAAAGTATTAGGACAACCTAAGGAAATGACGGGAAACATCATGATATACCAGGGAGAGACGGAGCGAGTAGATTTTCACGTTAGCAAAAACAGAATCACCAAAATTGAGT
>VBOO01000163.1 GCA_005877505.1 Nitrospirota bacterium | reverse complement strand
GCGGATGGTGCCGAAGCCGGGATTTGATTGGGGGGTTGCTCAAGTCGTTGATGACTTGAGCAATCCCCTTTGGATTCATCCGCAGTCTGATGCTCTATCTATTGAGCTACGGCTCCTCTTTCGCTACATTTGGCTCAGTGGCGGCGGAATATAAAAATGGGCTCCTCAATTGCCCTACAGAGAACGACCCGCCAATAGCCAAGGATTCACGTGAATACAGACGGATTCCTGCGCTGGACGCGTGGAATAGGCGCTCTATCTCGCCGGAATATCGCGGCATTCTCGGAGGAACGGAGAATGCCGCGTTGGGCTCTAGACTGAATGGCGGAGAGGGTGGGATTTGAAGTCGCGCTAAGGTCCCTGCGGGACGCGCTCCCCCTAGGGGGCCAGCCCCCTCGGGCCGTCGCTGCGCTCCGGTCACCCCATGAAAGGGGCACACCCCTTTCAGAATCCCCGTTCGAATCCCACCCCTCACTCTCTAGTACAACCACCTGTCGATGTCCCTGCTTCTTCCGAGCCTATCTGCTAACGATGGCGGAGAGGGTGGGATTCGAACCCACGGTCCAGTTACCCGGACAGCGGTTTTCGAGACCGCCCGATTCGGCCGCTCTCGCACCTCTCCCCCGATTTTGTGGACAAAAAGGGGACAGGCTACTTTTTCTCACTTCTCAGTTCTACCAGAGCGCTGCACTGCTCTTTGAGCCCACATGAAAAAGTAGCCTGTCCCCTTTTTCCCCTTCCAGTTCACTCCGTGATGGCGGTGTAACCAGTCTCGAGCCAACCCGCCTCAGTTGGCAATTCCCTGTTACAGCGAAAAATACAGGGAAATCGCGTCTTGCTGGGCATTCATTCGTACGCTCATTCCGCGGAAAGCCTCATCATTTGGTGCTTCCCTGGCACCCCGCGAAGTCCGCGCGTTCCAGAGAACAGGGAATTAACAGGGAATCGCCCCGCCATTGTTGTTGTACCACAGGCAAGCCCTGCTTTCCTAGAACCCGGACAGGATTATAAAGCGGTCAACTCTACGATTCGGCCAGTAGGGCCTGAATCTCCTGTTCGGTCTGGGTGTAGCCGAGTTCGCCGAAACGCATATACTGGTCAACGAAACCTTCACCTGGCACGGTAGATACCTCTTGACAAGACTTCGACACTAGAATAACGATAGTTATGATGAAGATATAATAATGAAAAAGGAGGGGTTTCATGCTGACGGATACCCGACGATTCATTCTCGCTTCACTGTGCGCGTTCCTGCTTGTTGCGATCTGGAATCCGCTCTTCACTCCTGTGCCCGCCAACTCGGAAGAGTCGCAGCCCAAGAAGTCGCTCTACGAGCGAATGGGGGGATATGACGTCGTCTCTGCGATCGTGGAGGACTCGATCCCGAAGCTGTGGGACGACCCTCAGACGGCCAGCTTCTTTGTAGGTATGGGGACCGACACCCGAGAGATGTTGCTCCAAAAAAATAAGAATTTGATGTGCTACAACACGGGCGGTCCATGCAAGCCGTTCAACCGGCCGCTGGAGAAAGTCCACGCCGGGCTCAATGTCACCGATAAGGAGTTCAATGTGCTTCTGCAATATATCAAGAAGGCACTGATCAAGCACCACGTGGGCAGTCAGGAGCAAGATGAGCTGATGGCGAAGATTGAAGGGCTGCGACCCTATATCGTTCAGCAGAAAGAGAAAGCGAAATGAAGGGCGGTCTGTCCACGCTTGGTGGTTCACACATCAAAGGGCCGAGACGGACGAGTGGTGCGCCCGCCGCCAACCAGGTCAGCTCGTGAGATTGAGCATGTGCGGGAGTCGATCCGTCGCCGTCCTACGAGATTGGAAAAGAGCAGACGTGGTACCTGGCCTTGAAACTAAAGATCGATTGCCTCGCCATACCCAGCGTACATGCACCACGCTTCCGGTTGTGTCCCGATTTCCGTTGAAATTGGCTTCTCCCGGTATCGGCCTTGACAATGACCTCCGCATTTTCCTCAGGATCAACGATCTCCTGTCGGTCGAGATCACGGCCCAGGCCGTCAGGCGGCCCGCTGGGCCTCATTGGCGGCTGGCTGCGCCAGGTCACGCCACCCGTCGATCCGTCGCATCCGGATCTGGCTGCTCAGGATTAGCCTAAACAGCTGGAGCTCAGCCGCCTAGGCCGTGTGGCACGCGCCTTCCGTCTTGACCCGGCGCCGGAATTCGGCATGCATCCGCTGAATCGCGTTCGTCGTCCGCAACGATTTCCATTGACTGGCAGGGAACTGATAGCAGATCAGCAGCTCTTCGCCCTCGGAGCAGCAGAGAAGGCCCGATTTGGCGTTAGACTGAATGGCGGAGAGGGTGGGATTTGAAGTCGCGCTAAGGTCCTGGCGGACGCGCTCCCCCTAGGGGGCCAGCCCCCTCGGGCCGTCGCTGCGCTCCGGTCACCCCATGAAAGGGGCATACCCCTTTCGAAATCCCCGTTCAAATCCCGCCCTCTCATAACATCGCTATCAGTTCACTCCGTAATGGCGGAGAGGGTGGGATTTGAACCCACGATACAGTTTCCCGTATACGGCACTTCCAATGCCGCGCCTTCGGCCGCTCGGCCACCTCTCCACAGCACTTGTGGTGCGGCCCACTTCGATCAAAAGTGGCCGCTATTCAATACCTACAGTACGTACTCTCTAACCACCCCGCGTCGACAGAAATCTCTTCAGGCGTCGGTCTTATCTGAAATCTGCCTTCGTCTTCTCCCGTAAGCCCTTAAAGAACCCCTGCAGCAGCGCCCGGCTCTCCTCTTCCAGGACCCCCCCCACCACGTCAAGGCGGTGGTTCAAGCGCCGTTCCTCCGGAATATTGAGGACCGAGCCGCAGGCGCCGCCCTTGGGATCCCGGGCCCCGAAGACCACGCGCTCGACACGGGCCAGAATCGCCGCGCCGATGCACATCGCGCACGGCTCCATCGTCACGTACAGCGTGCTGCCCCCCAGCCGCCAGGTGCGAAGATGCGCCGACGCCTCGCGGATCGCGATCAGCTCGGCATGAGCCGTCGGATCCTGCCAGACCTCCCGCCGGTTGTGCGCACGGGCGATGACGGCCCCAGCGACGACCAAGATCGCGCCGATGGGCGCTTCGCCGGCCGCCGCCGCCAGACGCGCCTCGTCGAGCGCATAGCGCATGTAATCTGCATGGTGCACGGGAGTCTCCCGTTCAGAAATCCGAAGCTCGATGGTAACATAGCCATGAGGTGTTGTCATGCGCATGACCGTGCTCGGTTCCGGCACGAACGTGCATCCCACGCGCGCGGCCGCCGGCTACCTGGTTGAGACCGACCAACTCCTGCTCTTCGACTTCGGGCCCCGCACGCTGATGAACCTCATCAAGGCCGGCGCGGACCGTCACCGGGTCCGGCATCTCTTCATCACTCACCACCACACGGACCATTTTGCCGACTTTCTCCCGTTCTTCTTCGACGCCGTCTTTCACGCCAAGTTCGTCGCGCCCCGGCCGGGACTGACGATCTACGGGCCGCGTGGCACGCGCCGCCTGTTTGGAACCTTGGTGAAGGCGGTGCCGGGGTTTGCCCAGGCGCCGTTCCCGCTCACGATCACCGAGATGAGGGACGGCACGATCCGGATCGGCCGCACCCGCGTGACCGCGGGCACGGTCGTGCACAGCCCCAGTCTCCACTGCCAGGGCTACCGGGTGGAGCACAACGGCGCCGTCTTCGCCTATTCGGGAGACGCCGAGTATTGCGCAGGCCTGGTGGAGCTCTGCCAAGGCGCCGATGTCGCGGTGCTGGACTGTTCGTTCCCGGTCCAGCGGCCAGGCGCCGGGCACATGCATGCCGGAGACTGCGGGCGCGTGGCGCGCGAGGCCGGCGCGAAGCGCCTTATCCTATCCCATTTCTATCCGGTGGCGGAACGCTACGATGTCAAGGCGCAGGCGGGTCGGACATTCGATGGGAGGATCACCCTGGCTCGGGACCGCATGCGGATCACTCTTCCTTCTCGGGCAGCCCCAAGATCTCGATGAAACGGGTCAGCCGGGACGCCTTCTTCACGTCCTCCATTTTGTTATAGATGGCGACCAGGTTCTTGATCATGCGGATGAGGATGGAGCGCGGCGGCGTCTTCTGCAGATACCGCTCGTCGAAGCCGTACCCAGCCTGATCCAGGAACCGCGCGCAGTCCTTCTGAGTCAGCAGCGCCCCGCCGTTGAAGCAATCCACGAAAATGCGATAGCGGTCGGCCTCGTACTTCACGAGGAAGTGGCCCGGCATGCCCACGCCGAAGACCGGCAGCTCGAGGCGCTTGCCCACGAGCAGATACACGACGCTCAGACTGATCGGGATTCCTGTCTTCCGTTCGAGGACCTTGTTGAGGTAGCTGTTGTCGACGTCGTAGTACTCGTGGGAGTTGCCGATGAAGCCCTGCTCGGCGAAGAGGTACCGGTTGATGGCCTTGACGATTTCTTCGCCTGATGCCTTGCGCCCCAGCCGATCCCGCACTTCCCGCGCCATGGCGTCCAGCATCTTGACGTGCGGGGCAACGTCGAGGTCGGGATAGGCGAACCGCGCGATGAGGAACCCCCCGGTCTCGAGGTCCAGCCGCTCGTCATCGCAGGCGGAGAGGGCATGGAACTCGCCCTCGAGCCGCTGTCCTTGGATGTCGTCCAAGACCTCGCTGATGCGCGCGGCCATCTCCGGCTGTTCGATCTCGGCCTCGCGTAGCAGCGGCACAGCCGGCTCGCCGATCTCCGCCAACTTGCCGGCGATCGTCCGGGCGACCCGCTCGTCCTGGTCGGAGAGCAGGCGGATCAGCGCCCGGATCTGGGGCTCGGGAGTGGACAGCATGATGGCGGCACTCTAGCAGAGGGTCAGCGCGCTTTCAAGGAGCGGGGTTTACCCCAGCGTACGAGCGGCGAGCCAGAGACTTGACTCAAAACTTGACTTATACTTGACTTATCTGTACCCTAAGGCATGGCCTATCAGCCCCGGTTCACCATTACCGCGAAGCTTCTCGTGATCACCGAAGAAATCGCCGCGTTTCGGGAGAAAATCCTGGCGGCGACGGTGCAAGTGCCCTGGATTCCGACCCTGCAAAAAGATGCCCGTGTCCGCAACACGCATAGCTCCACTGCCATCGAAGGGAACCCGTTGACGCTGGAACAGGTGCGGCTGCTGGAAGAAGGGCAACCGTTGCCGACGGAACCCCAACGCGCCAAGCGGGAAGTTCTCAACTATCTCGCCGGCCTTCGCTTCATCGAGCAAAAAGCAAAGAAGAAGACGATCACGCATGAGGACGTCCTGAAGCTGCACGCCATCATCGCTTCAGACGTGATGGACCAGGGACAGGCCGGCCGGTACCGCGATATTCGCGTGCGGGTGGGGCGTTATCTCCCCCCTGCCCCTGAGATGGTGTCTGGCCTGATGGCAGAATTGCTGGAGTGGTGGAATACCAAGTCCGCCCAATGGTCTCCGGTCATCTCATCGGCCGTCATTCACTATCAGTTTGAGGCCATTCATCCCTTCGCCGACGGAAATGGGCGCACCGGCCGGGCGCTGGCGCTCTGGGAACTGTACCGGCGAGGGTTTGACACCCATCATATCTTTTCAGTGGACGAGGTTTATTGGGAAAATCGCCCCAGCTATTACACCGCGCTGGATGCCGTGAGGAAACATGACGAAGACCTGACAAGTTGGCTGGAATACACGGCTCAGGCGCTGCATCTGACGTTGGAGCGGGTATGGCTACGCATCCAACACCTGACTGCAGGGGCAGGCCAAAAGAAAATCGTGTTGCGGCCCAAGCAGGAACAACTTCTTCGAATGCTCAGAGATCGCAAGAGCCTCACCCCGCAGGAAATCCGCCATGGCGTTGGGATATCCAAGCAAGGGGCAATGGACTTGCTGAATCCGCTGCTTGAGGCGGGTCTGGTCCAGCGGATCGGCACGAAGAAGTCAGGGCGCTATATCCTTACCTGAGCGAAAACGCCAAGCGTTCTTAACCTAGCATGCGGCGCAAGCCGCATCGGCTTCCGCTCCTCCCCCTCCGCGCCACCCGCGTGGAGAGAAGCGGGCTAGCTACTTTTCTCAGCCGTTCCGTTTACCTTTTCCACGGCTCCCGTGTCTCACCTGTAGTAACGCGGGTGAGGCGCCAATGGGCCTGGTTATCGAGTGGGACGAGGAGAAGGCTCGGCAGAATGCGAGGAAACATCGCGTTTCCTTTGAAGAAGCAGCGACGGTTTTCTCAGACCCCCTGTCGTTGACGATCGATGATCCTCTCCACTCCAGTAGGGAAGTCCGATTGGCAACCGTTGGGCAGTCTCGTCGCGGAAGGCTCTTAGTTGTTGCGCATACTGAGCGGGGTGATACAATACGAATCATCAGCGCCCGGATGGCCACGCGATCGGAAAGGAACAGCTATGAAGAACACCAAGAGTAAGCGGCGCGTGGACATGCTGCCTGAATATGATTTCAGCAAGGGAGTACGGGGAAAGTACGCCAAACGCTATGCAACCGGAAGTAATGTGGTCGTGCTCTCGCCTGATGTCGCCAAGAGGTTTCCGGACTCGGACTCCGTGAATAAAGCTCTCCGAACTCTCGTCAGACTCGCCAATAGAACACGAAGGAAATCTGCTTAAACCGGCTTCCGCCCACCGGCTTCCGCCCCTCTCCCTCCGCGCCACCCGCGTGAAGAAAAGCAACCCGTTCCCGCTTTCGCTCTCTCTGTCGGTAAATTTTACTGGGTCCCGGGTATAGGCTTGGAGCTTCACCTATGCAAACCGTCGCCCAGTTCCTGACAACCTTCTGCTGTAGCCTGTTCGCAGGAGGGGCACTGTACGTAGGCCTGGTCGAACACCCGGCCAGAATGGAGTGTGGCACGCAGGTGGCGGTGACTGAATTTTCGCCGAGCTACAGGCGGGCCGCTGTCATGCAGGCCCTGCTTGCGGTGCTCGGCTTTCTGTTTTCACTGATCGCGTGGCTGCAAGGTTCCGACATCCGGTGGCTTGTCGGCGGCGTCCTT
>VBOO01000056.1 GCA_005877505.1 Nitrospirota bacterium | reverse complement strand
CGATTAAAGACCTCATCGAGTACCGGATGCAGCGGGAGACCTTCGTTCACGAGGTGACGCAGGCGACGCTCCCGACGATCTTCGGCGACTTCGTCGCGTACGTGTTCGAGAACGATCTCGATCATGGGGCCCACGTCGCGCTGGTCAAGGGCACGATCAAGCCGAATGACGAGGTGCTGGTCCGCGTGCACTCTGGATGCCTCACGTCCGACGTGCTCGGATCCCTTCGCTGCGACTGCCGCGAGCAACTCCATCGCGCGCTCCAGATGATCGAGAAGGCCGGGCAGGGAGTGCTCCTGTACCTGAACCAGGAAGGGCGCGGCATCGGCCTGGTGAACAAGCTGCGCGCATACAAGCTGCAGGACGAAGGCAAGGACACCGTCGAGGCCAACCTGGCGCTGGGTTTTAAGCCGGACCTTCGGGACTATGGCGTGGGCGCGCAGATCCTGGTGAAGCTGGGGTTGCACAAGATCCGGCTCATCACGAACAATCCCAGGAAGATCGTCGGGGTGGAGGGATACGGGCTCCGGGTTGTCGAGCGCGTGCCGATCGAGATTTCTCCTCAGGATTCGAACATTCGCTATCTGAGAACGAAGAAGGTCAAGCTGGGTCACCTCCTGGACAAGGTCTGATCGAAGACAGAGTACAGACTGCATGCCGACAGTGATCGAAGGGGGAGGTGCGGCCGCCGGATTGCGGTTCGCGATCGTGCGCAGCCGGTTCAACGAAGAGGTCACGCAGCGACTGCTGGAGGGTGCACTCGATGCCTTACGCAAAGGCGGAGCCCGCGACGAGGCGATCGATGTCGTGCTGGTCCCCGGGGCGTTTGAGATCCCCCTGGTGGTGTCCCGATTGGCGCGGTCCCGCCGCTATGACGCCATCATCAGTCTCGGCGCCGTGATCCGCGGAGAGACGCCGCATTTCGAGTACATCAGCGCCGAGGTTAGCAGCGGGATTGCGCGCGTCTCTTATGAGTCTGGGGTGCCTGTCATCTTTGGCGTGCTGACGACCGACACCGAGGAACAGGCGGACGCGCGATCTCGGATCGTACGGGAAGGGGCGCGTCCCACGGGAGAAGAGCCTGTCCCGGCAGGCTCGGGGCGGGTGGGTGGGAAGGCGCCTGGGGCTGGCGGGTGTAATAGAGGAGTGAACCGGGGATATGACGCCGGTGTTGCGGCAATCGAGATGGCCAATTTGATGAAAAAGCTATCTCCCCCACCCATCCCTCCCCCCTCGAGGGGGAGGGTGAGGGAACGGGGGCGATCCAGCCCAAAGCTTTCGAGACGCAGGAGGGCGCGATGAGCCTCCGCCGCAAAGGACGCGAGGTGGCCCTCCAAATCCTGTACCAGTGGGATATCCATCGCGACACATCCGGCTGGCTGGAGGCCTTCTGGGCGCAGAATCCTATCCCCGCGGAGGCCAAGACATTTGCCGAAGACCTCGTTGACGGGGTTATCACCCATGCGGACGAACTGGACTGCCTGCTCGGCCGCTACGCCGAACACTGGACCGTTCCCCGGATGGCGATGACAGATCGAACCGTCCTGCGGATGGCGGTCTATGAACTCTTGTACCTGCCGGACATTCCGGCCCGCGTCACGCTCAACGAAGCCATCGAGATCGTCAAACTGTTCGGCGACGAGCAAGCGGGGTCCTTCGTCAACGGGATCCTGGACCGGATCCTTCGCGAGGACCCTCGGCTACAGAGCAAGGCGCGGGAAGCGGTCTCGTCGGTGACCCATGATTGATCGCTATTCAAGGCCTCACCTGAAGGCGATCTGGGAGCCCGCGCGCAAATATGAAACCTGGCTCAAAGTGGAGCTCCTGGCCTGCGAGGCCCTGGCCAAGAAAGGACTGATCCCCGCCTCTGCGGTCCGGCAGATCCGCACCAAGGCCCGCATCAATCCGGCGCGCATCGAGGCGCTGGAGCGGGTCACGAAGCACGACGTCATCGCCTTCATCGAATCCATCTCCGAGCAGGTCGGCCCGGCGGCCCGCTACCTGCACCTGGGCCTGACCTCCTCCGACATCCTTGACACGTCGCTGGCGGTCCTGATGGTCGAGGCCGCCGACGCGATCCTGGAGGATCTGGACCGGCTGCTCGCCGTGCTGCGAGACCGCGCCTGGGAGCACCGTGATACCCTCATGATCGGACGCTCACACAGTATCCACGGCGAGCCCATCACGTTCGGCGTCAAGCTGGCCATCTGGTACGACGAGACGAAACGCCATCGCGAGCGGTTTCAGGCGGCACGCGAGGGGATCGCCCATGGCAAGGTGTCAGGCGCCATGGGTACCTTCGCGCACTTGTCGCCCGACGTCGAGGCGTTTGTCTGTGAACACCTGGGGCTCAAGCCGGCGCCAGCCTCCAATCAAATTGTCCAGCGCGACCGTCACGCGGCCTATCTCACGGCCCTGGCGCTGCTGGCGAGCAGCATCGAGAAGTTCGCCACGGAGATTCGCCACTTGCAGCGGACCGAGGTTCTGGAGGCCGAAGAGCCGTTCGCTCCTGGCCAAAAAGGCTCCTCTTCCATGCCGCACAAGCGCAACCCCGTGGTGTCCGAAAACCTCTGCGGCTTGGCGCGCCTGGTCCGCGCAAACTGTCTCGCTTCCATGGAGAACATCGTCCTCGAGCGGGTCATCATCCCTGATAGCACGATCCTCGTGGACTTCATGCTGGCGCGGTTTACCGACCTGATGGCCAACTTGGTGGTGTACCCCGATCGGATGCGGCGGAACCTCGAGTTGACCGGAGGCGTCATCTACTCCCAGCGCCTGATGTTGGAGCTCGTGCGGCAGGGCGCGCCGCGCGTTCCGGCCTACGAGCTTGTGCAGCGGTTGGCGATGGCAGCCTGGGAGGGGAGAGCGTCGTTCCGGGACCTGGTCGAGAAAGACCCCTTCATCACACGCCACCTGTCGCCTGCCGCGATCGGCAGGTGCTTCGACCTGGAGGCCTACACCCGCCATGTGCCGGAGATCTTCAAGCGGGTGTTTGGCTCCTCCGGCAAAGCTCGCGCCAAGCGGAAGCAGGGGAAGGCATGAAGGCAAAGGTTTCCGTCACACTGAAGCGTGGAATCCTGGACCCCCAGGGCCTAGCTGTCCTACACGCGCTCAGCTCGCTGGGATATACCGGCGTGAACGACGTGCGCATGGGGAAGCTCATCGAGCTGGAGTTGGCCACGCACGATCAGGCCGGCGCGGAGGCGGAGGTGAAAGCCATGTGCGAACGGTTCCTGGCCAACACCATTATCGAAGAGTATCGAATCGAGCTGGAGGCATGACTGCCCCATTGCGAGTCGGCATCCTCGTCTTCCCGGGGTCCAACTGCGATCGCGACTGTCAGTACGCCGTCACACAAGTGATGGGCACCAAGGCCGACTTCATCTGGCACAAGGAATCGACGCTCCCGCAAGTCGACGCGGTCATCATCCCCGGTGGCTTCTCCTACGGGGATTATCTTCGCACCGGCGCAATCGCGCGGTTCTCGCCGGTGATGGCGGCGGTCACTCGCTTCGCCGAGGCCGGCGGGGTGGTCCTTGGCATCTGCAACGGGTTTCAGATCCTGCTGGAAGCGGGGCTTCTGCCAGGCGCCATGTTGCGTAACCGTTCACTCTCCTTTGTCTGCAAGGACATCCACGTCCGCATAGAGAGTACAGACACACCCTTCACCAGACGCTGCAAGCCAGGCCAGGTGTTGACCCTGCCCATCGCCCACGGTGAAGGCAACTACTACGCGGATCAGGCGACACTCACCCGATTGAAGGCACAAAACCAAGTTATCGCCCGCTACTGCACGGAAGACGGCAAGGTCACGCTGGAGGCCAACCCCAATGGCTCGCTCGACAACATCGCCGGGATCGTCAACGATGCCGGCAACATCCTGGGTCTGATGCCCCACCCGGAACGTTGCGCCGACGCGCTTCTCGGCAACGAAGACGGGCGGCTACTTCTGCTCTCGCTGCTGGACTCCCTTTCTTCCCGCATACCTGTTTCTGTGCAGAGGGCCAGGTGAGAAGGTATTAATACAAGTGAATCTTGTATCGGTGCTATTTGGCCTATTGATCATCTTTTATGGGATTTTTTCATTTTTCCGTTGGTGGACTGATTCGCTGACTATACTGAGACATATACTCTTCTCGCGTCCACGGCTATCACAACTCCAGAATCATCCCTTGAGAGGGTCCTGGCACGAGAGTGTTGGCAAAGTGTTTTTCTTCCTCATCGAAATATTAGTGCCTTTGGTTGTAGGAGCCGTTTTGATCAAAAGAGGTATTGATGGGGCATCTATTTTTAAAAGAATGGCTGCCAAAGGCATAATGATCACCAATGTCTCATCGCCTAGCAGTGGTTAGCAGGCAAGAGTTTCTAAGGAGGACTGTTATGGCAGCAAAATTTACATTGGAATACTGGAAAGACGACGACTGGTATGTGGGGCGGTTGCAGGAAGTCCCCGGTGTGTTCAGTCAAGGTGAAACCCTCCGGGAACTTGAAACGAACATCCGTGAAGCTTATCGGCTTATGCTGAAGGATCGCCCAGCTGTTCGTCGGAAAGCACATCACAAACCAATCGCGATCCCGGCGTGAAACGCCGTGAGCTTATCCGAGAATTAGTGAAGCGGGGTGCTTCCTTAGAAGGCGCGGCGGCAGACACGATCTCTATACGAACCCGAAAACAGGTCGTAGTGCTCCAGTTCCTCGACATACTGAAATCAAAGAGAGTCTTTGTGATCTCATTCGGAAGCAACTTGAGATTGGCGAATAGCACATTGGGCTGACGTGCACGATAAGCCTATCACCAAAGACCTCATCGCCCAGCACGGCTTGACGGAGGAGGAGTATCAGAAGATCGAAACCCTCTTGGGGCGGGAGCCGAGCCTCACGGAGCTCGGGATGTTTTCGGTGATGTGGAGCGAGCACTGTTCGTATAAAAGCTCCCGCGCCTTCCTCAAGAAGCTCCCGACGGACGGCCCGCACGTCATCCAGGGGCCCGGCGAGAACGCAGGCGCCGTGGACATCGGCGACGGGCTGGCCGCCGTCTTCAAGATGGAAAGCCATAACCACCCGTCCTTCATCGAGCCCTACCAGGGCGCCGCGACGGGGGTTGGAGGCATCCTTCGCGACATCTTCACGATGGGCGCGCGGCCGATTGCGCTGCTGGACTCCCTGCGGTTCGGCCCGCTGGATCTGCCCAAGAACCGTTACCTCTTCAGCGGCGTCGTCGCGGGGATTGCAGGCTATGGCAACTGTATCGGCGTGCCCACCGTCGGCGGGGAGGTCTATTTCAACGAGATTTACAACCATAACCCGCTGGTGAATGTCTTCTGTCTCGGCATCGCCCGCAAGGATCGGATCTTCCGCGGACGTGCCTCCGGGGTGGGCAACCCGGTGCTCTACATCGGGTCCAAGACAGGTCGCGACGGCATTCACGGCGCCACGATGGCCTCCGATTCGTTCGAGGAAGGGTCGGAGTCCATGCGACCGACGGTCCAGGTTGGGGATCCCTTCACGGAAAAGCTCCTCCTGGAAGCCTGCCTTGAGCTCATGGAGCAGGACCTGCTGGTCGGGATCCAGGACATGGGCGCCGCCGGGTTGACCAGTTCCTCCTGTGAGATGGCGTCGCGGGCCGGGACCGGCATTGAACTGGAGCTGGCTAACGTGCCACGGCGTGAGCCGGGCATGACGCCCTACGAGGTGCTCCTTTCGGAGTCTCAAGAGCGGATGCTCCTTGTCGCAAAGTCCGGACGGGAAGGGGAGGTTCTGGACATCTGCAAGAAGTGGGACGTGGATGCCGCCGTCATCGGACGGGTCACGAGCGATGGAATCCTCCGCGTGAAAGAGAAAGGTGTCGTGGTCGCCGAGGTGCCCGCCCGCGCCCTGACCGACGACGCCCCGAAGTACGAGCGGCCGGCGGAGGCGCCCGCCTATCAGGACATGCTACAATCCCTCCCGCTCGAGCTGATCCCGGAGCCGAACGACTGCAATGCGGTGCTGGAGGCGCTCTTGGCCTCGCCGACGATTGCCCACAAGGGCTGGGTGTTCGAACAGTACGACCACATGGTCCAGACCAACACCGTGCTCCGTCCCGGATCGGACGCCGCGGTCCTGCGGATCAAGGGCACGGCCAAGGCTCTCGCCGTCACGGCGGACTGCAACAGCCTCTACTGCATGCTGAACCCCTACACGGGCGCCGCCAGCGCGGTCGCGGAGGCGGCGCGCAATCTCGTCTGTGCGGGCGCGCGCCCCCTGGCCCTCACAGATTGCCTGAACTTTGGCAATCCGGAACGGCCGGACATCATGTGGCAGTTCATCCTGGCTGTTGAGGGGATCGCCGACGCCTGCAAAGCCCTGCAAGTCCCGGTGGTGAGCGGGAACGTAAGCTTCTATAATGAGACCCGCGGCCTGTCGATCTATCCGACTCCGGTCATCGGCATGGTCGGGCTGCTGGAGCACGTCGAGCGGGCGGTCTCCCTGGGGTTCAAAGCGGAAGGCGATTCGATCCTTTTGTTAGGCGAGACCGGTGAGGACCTCGGCGGGACCGAGTACCTCCGAGCGGTCCACCATAGGGAGCAGGGAACGCCCCCCGTGCTCAACCTTGAACGAGAGGTCGCGCTGCAGCGCGTGGTGCTGCAGGCGGTGGCGCAGGGCCTGGTGCGATCAGCCCACGACTGCGCCGAAGGGGGCTTGGCTGTCGCGCTCGCCGAGTCCTGCCTGTCGGCGGCAAACGGGCCCCTGGGCGCTGAGATCGCGCTGGACGCTCATGGGCTGCGGCGGGATAGCCTCCTGTTCGGAGAGTCCCAGTCCCGGATTATTCTCTCCGTCAAAGCGGCCGATCGTGAGAGAATAGAGGCGTTGGCGAGCCAAGAAGACGTGCCGTGCTCGGTGCTGGGGTTCGTCAGCGGCCGACGGCTGAAGATTTCCATCCGCGCCGCCCAAGGCCGGCCGGCCCTGTGGATTGACCGGCCGTGCGACAAACTTGCTAGAATATGGCGAGGGGCGCTGCGGGGCGCCCTGGAAACCGGCGAAGGAGGACAGGCGTGAGCGTTGCCAGCGCCCTCATTACCCCCGACAAATTCCACGACGAATGCGCCGTCGTCGGCGTGTACGGGCACAAGGAGGCAGCGAACCTCGCCTATCTCAGCCTCTATGCCCTGCAGCATCGCGGCCAAGAAAGCTCGGGCATCGTCTCGAACGACGGAGAGCAGTTCCATTGGGAAAAGGGCATGGGGCTGGTGGCCGACGTCTTCACCAAGGACCGGCTGAGGCGCCTGTCCGGCCGCTCAGCGATCGGTCACAACCGGTACTCCACGGCCGGGTCCAGCGACCTCAAGAACGCCCAGCCGCTGGTCGTCAATTTTGCCTTCGGCAACCTGGCCCTGGCCCACAATGGCAACCTGATCAATGCCCCGATGCTCCGCAACGAACTGGAAGCCTACGGCGCCATCTTCCAGTCCACGTCCGACAGCGAGGTGATCATCCACCTGATCGCACAGTCCAAAGAGAGCCTGTTGTTGGATCGCATCTTAGACGCGCTGAACCAGGTGCGCGGCGCGTTCTCCATCACGCTCCTGACCGACACCGGACTGGTCGCTGCCCGTGACCCCTGGGGGTTCCGCCCCCTGTGCCTGGGCCGGATCAAGGACGCCTGGGTCGTGGCGTCGGAGACCTGCGCGTTCGACCTGATCGGCGCCGAGACCGTCCGCGACATCGAGCCGGGCGAACTGATCCTGCTGGACGACAAGGGCCTCCACTCCTTCCATCCCTTCCCCAAGGTCAAGCCGGCGATGTGCATCTTCGAGCACATCTACTTCGCGCGCCCGGACAGCAAGATCTACGGGAACAACGTCTACTCGGCCCGCAAGGCCCTAGGGCGTCAGCTTGCCAAGGAATCCCACGTGCCGGCCGACATCGTCATCGCGGTGCCCGACTCGGGCATGCCGGCCGCGCTCGGGTACGCCGAAGGGGCGCACATCCCATTCGAGCTGGGCCTGATCCGCAACCACTACGTGGGCCGGACCTTCATCGAGCCGGAGCAGCGCATCCGGCACTTCGGCGTCAAGGTCAAGCTGAACGCCGTGCCGGAGGTTCTAGAGGGCAAGCGGGTGGTCGTGGTGGACGACTCCATCGTGCGCGGCACCACGAGCCGCAAGATCGTCAAGATGCTCCGCCACGCGGGGGCGAAGGAGGTCCACATGCGGATCTCGTCCCCGCCGGTCATCTCGCCGTGCTTCTACGGGATCGACACGCCCACCAAGAAGGAACTGATTGGCTCGACGCACTCGATCGAGGAGATCCGCAAGTATATCACCGCCGACTCGCTCGCCTACCTGAGCCTGGAAGGGCTCTTGGCCGCGGCGCCAGGCAACGGCGAGCGCTACTGCAACGCCTGCTTCACCGAGAACTATCCCATCCCCTTCACCAAAGCCGAGGAATTGCAATTGGGCCTCTTTGACCGTCCGTGATGGGCGTGAGGGGATTGGCCTCACGGATCAGCCGCCGATTCCTCCTCATCCTCGCATTGGCCCAACTCCTTCTAATCTACGCCTGGATCGTCGAGCCGAGCTGGATCGAGGTCACACGCCACGAGGCCTGGTTTCAGAATCTCCCGGAGGAATTCAACGGTCTGGTGGTCGCCCATCTGTCGGATCTGCATATTCGGCTGTATGGCGCCCGGGAGCGGCGGGTCGTGGCGCGCCTAGGGGAGTCCAAGCCGGGCCTGATCCTCATGACCGGCGACGTCGCGCGGGAGGGGAGCGACCCGGCGACCATTCGGCAGTTCCTAACGGCCCTGAGCGATCTGCACCCGACCTTCGGCATCTGGGCCGTCCTCGGCGACGACGATCACGGGAACCCGTTGGCGTCCAATCAGGACGATTTGCGGAAGCTCTATAGCAACGCCAGTGTCGCACTCCTGGTCAACGAAGGAGGACGCATCGGCCGGGGGCTGGACACCCTCTCTCTGATCGGGGTGGACGACTCCTTTTCGGGCTACGCGAACCTGGGCGCGTCGCTCAGGGGCATGCAGCGCACCACGTTCGCGATCTTGCTGACGCACTCGCCGGAAATCTTCTTGCAGGCCGATCTCATCAAATTTGATCTTGTACTCGCCGGTCACACGCACGGGGGGCAGGTCCGTCTGCCCGGCATCGGCGCGCTGTGGCTGCCCGCCGGCAGCGAACCCTTCGAGTCGGGGTGGTTCTTCGGCCAAAATGCGCGGATGTTCGTCACGCGGGGCATTGGGACCAGTATTCTGCCGGTCCGCGCGTTCTGCCGTCCGGAGATCGCCCTGATCACGCTCAGGCGATCCGCTGGCTGACGGTCTTTTGCGGTCAGTCTTCCAACGTCGAGATGTCGTCCGGGTTCTGACCGAGCTCCTTGGCCTTCAACACCCGACGCATGATCTTGCCCGAGCGGGTCTTGGGGAGTGAAGGCACAATCTCCACATCCTGAGGAACCGCAATCTTACCCAGTTCATGCTTGACGTGATCCTTCAGCCTCAGGAACCCCTTGATGGACTCGCCGGCCGTCTTGTGCGGCTTGCCTCGATCGCCCCTTCCTCCCAGATGCTGTGCTTGCGCGTCTCCGGCATGACGAAGACCGCGATCAGGAACATCACCGCCGGCACAATGATGGGATAGAGGAGGGCGTACCCTACGCTGTTCGTGGAGAGGTACATCGACGTCGTGACGATCGGGACCAGGCCGCCGCCCCAGCCATTGCCGATGTGATAGGGCACCGAGACGGACGAGTAGCGGATGCGGCCGGGGAAGAACTCGGCGAGGAACGCGCCGATCGGGCCGTAGGTCATGCCCACGTAGTTGACGAGGATGACGACGATGAGAATCGCCATCGGGTAGTTGACATGCGCGGGATCGGCATACATACCGAGCGCACTGTAGAGCGGATAGTACGTGAGCGAGGCCAGCGCCATGCCACCGAGGATGATTGGCTTGCGGCCGATCTTGTCCGAGAGCCAGCCCCAGAAGATCAGCGTCGGAGTCGCGATCAGCAGCGCGATGCCGACGATCAAGCTCGACGTCAGCACGTCCAGCTTCTTGACCGTCTGTAAGAAGTAGAGCGCCCAGAACTGGCCGCTGTACCAGACGCACCCCTCCCCCAGCACAACCACACTGGCGATGAGCACATAACGAAAATTGCTGCTGAGGAACGCTTCGCGCCAAGGATTGGTGGTGGTCTGGCCCTTGGCCTTGATCTCCTGGAAGATCGGCGTTTCGGCGAGAGAGAGCCGGATCCAGATGGCGATGGCGACGAGGACGAGCGAGATGATGAACGGCAGCCGCCAACCCCAGTCCTGGAACGCATCGTAGCCGAGCCAGGTCCGGATGCCGATGATCGTCGCCAGCGAGACGACGATGCCGAGCGTGGGCGAGGTCTGTAGCCAGGAGGTGTAGTACCCGCGCTTCTCGTCCTCGATGTGCTCGGCGACATACGTGATGGCGCCGCCGTATTCGCCACCGAGGCAGAGTCCCTGGATCAAGCGGAGCCCGAAGAGGATGAAGGCCGCGGCGAGTCCGATCGACGCGTAGGTCGGAACGAAGCCGATGAGCGCCGTTGCCACCCCCATGCCGGTCAGCGTGATGATGAAGGTGTACTTGCGGCCGACCCTGTCGCCGAGCCAGCCAAAGGCGAACGCCCCCAGCGGCCGGATGAGGAAGCCGACCGAGAAGATGGCGACCGTGCTCAGGAACGCCGCGACCGGGTCGCTCTTCTCGAAGAACTTGACCGCGAGGATCGAGGCGAGGCTGCCGAAGATGTAGAAATCGTACCACTCGATGATGTTGCCGACGGAAGCAGCGATGACGACACGGCGGAGCTCTTTGGGCGGAATTTTAGAAGCTGCCATTGGCCTCCCCTCCTGTAAGGCGCATTGCGTTCATATGCCCGGCTATCGGTGCATTTCGGTCCGGCGTACGGCCGGGCCGAGTTGCGCCACAACATGCCGGATTTCCGTCTTTAAAGGGTGGATTCTGGTCGAGCATGCCGCGGAAGAAGCCGGGGAAGCAGAGTTGGTGACCTGGTTGAGACCGCCAGAGAGCCGCCATCCTGTCCTTCACCACGGGACTCCTCAGGAAGATCCCGTTCTTGACGCTGCTCAGCCTGGCAGCGGCGGCCTGGCCGCCGCACGCCGAGGGGTTCACCTTCGACGGCTTGATGCCCATCTCCAATGGGGCATCCCAGGTCTCCGCCCTATGGGCCGCGCACTTCTACGAGCACGCGCTCGATAGACAGATGGCGCCGCTCATCTGGACCTCCATAGCCTCTACGTTGGCGGCGCTTCTCCTCGTACCCTTCTTGTAGAGGGTCGGCGGTACGACTCCTAGCGGGGAGAAAGCCGGCGGCGCGTAAGGGTTTAGTCCTCCAGCGTAGAGATGTCTCCCGGATTCTGACCGAGCTCCTTGGCCTTCAGCACCCGCCGCATGATCTTGCCCGAGCGCGTCTTGGGGAGTGAAGGGACAATTTCCACTTCGTGAGGAACCGCAATCTTACCCAGTTCATGCTTGACATGATCCTTAATCTGATCGATGAATTCAGGAGTTTCTTTAAATCCCTGCTTTAAGATGATGAAGGCCTTGATGGCCTCGCCGGCCGTTTTGTGCGGCTTGCCGATGACAGCCGCCTCGGCCACCGCGGGATGGCTGACCAGGGCGCTTTCCACTTCGGCCGTCCCGATCCGGTTGCCAGCGACCTTGATCACGTCGTCAGCCCGCCCCATGAAGAAGAAATACCCGTCCTCATCCTTCCGGCACACGTCTCCGGCGGTGTAGCAGCCCGGAATGGTGTTCCAATAGACCTTATAGCGGTCCGGGTCCTTGTAGATCGTCCGCATCATCGAAGGCCAGGGTGTCTTGATCACGGCAAAGCCCCCGGTATTGGGCGGCAGGGGCTTTCCTTCCCGGTCGACCACGTCGGCCTCGATTCCCAAAAAGGGCCGGGCCGCAGACCCCGGCTTGAGTTTGGTGCAAGGGAGCGGCGTGATGAGGATGGCGCCGGTCTCGGTCTGCCACCACGTGTCCATGATGGGAAGCTTGCCGCCAGTGGCCCGGTGGAACCACAGCCAGGCTTCCGGGTTGATCGGCTCGCCGACCGAGCCCAGGATGCGCAGGCTGCTGAGGTCATACTTTACCGGCCACTCTTCACCGTATTTCATCAGGAGGCGAATGGCCGTCGGCGTCGTGTAGAAGATCGTGACCCCGTAGCGTTCGATCAGGTCCCACCACCGGCCCGGCGTGGGATAGTCGGGTTTGCCTTCCACCATCAAAATGGTCGCGCCGTTCAACAGCGGCCCATAGACAATGTAACTGTGACCGGTCACCCATCCTGGGTCGGCCACGCAGAAGTAGACATCCTCGTCCTTGAGATCGAAGACGAGCTTGGTGGTCAGATAGGTACCGACCATGTAGCCCCCGTGGACGTGCTGGACGGCTTTCGGCTTGCCGGTCGTACCGGATGTGTAGAGGAAATATAAGGGATCTTCAGCGTTCATCACTTCCGGTGCGCAGAGAGCCTTTTGTTCCTTCAGCCAATCGTCCCAGTCGATCTCCTTGGGAGAGGAAAGCGTAATCCCCGGTTTCTGGCGCCGAACGACCACGACTTTTTCGATGCACGGGGAGTGGGCGACGGCTTCATCCACCACCGGCTTGAGCGGCACCACCTTGCCACGGTCGTACCCAACGTCGGCCGTGATGATCGCGCGCGGCTGGCTGTCCTCGATCCGGCTGGCCAGGGCCGGCGCACTGAACCCGGAATAGACTACGGTATGAATGGCCCCGATGCGGGCGCAGGCCAGCATGGCCACGGTCTGCTCCGGGATCTTGGGCAGGTAGATGGCGACCCGGTCCCCCTTGCGGATGCCGAGCGCCTTCAAGGCGTTGGCGCAGCGGCAGACTTTGCGGTAGAGCTCGGCATACGAGAAGATCCTTTCGCTGTCGTCCTCGCCGACCCAGATCAGCGCGACTTTGTTCTTGCGCCAGGTCTTGAGGTGCCGGTCCAGGCAGTTGTGGGTAATGTTGCACGTAGCGCCCACGAACCACTCCGCCCAGGGGTAATTCCACTTGAGGACCTGCGACCATGTTGAAAACCATTCCAGTTCGTGGGCGGCCCTCTCCCAGAACCCGGGGATATCTTTGATGGACTCCGCGTAGGCCTTGTCGTAATCCCTGATCCAGGCCTTTTCCATGGTCTCGGCCGACGGATAGAAGACTTCGTGGACCTTCAAAAAGCTATCGACTTTTTCATCCATGGGATCCTCCGCAACGTGGTGTCGTCCTGAACGAAGTGAAGGATCGCAATTGCTATCATGCTTAGATTCTTCGCTTCGCTCAGAATGACATCTGGGGTCAATCTGCGCCGCCTTTCAGGTAGTTGAGGCCGATTTTCAGCGCGCGCCGGGTCATCTCTGGCCACCGGTTTTCCGGATATTCGGCCAGGATGGCGGCGGCCTTCGGATCCTGCAGGTAGAGGTTGCTAATGTATACGATCCCATCCTCGATCCTGATTTCTCGGGCTTCTTCCATGGCTCACCTGGGCTCACCTGCTCAGGATTTTCCGTATCTTACAGACCTGCCGTCCACTACGTCAACGACGAACCCGGCCCGAGAAGTATCTTTTTGCGCGTGTCGTTGTCTAATCCTGTGCGGAAAGGATAGCGTCCCCCCTGCTTTCTTGACAGGGGGGGACCCCCATGTTAGCCTTTTTCACCTAGTTAAGGAGGCTCTCCCATGAAATTCCGCGGGGATAAGACCTTGATTCTGACAGTGGTGGTCGCCACCGGGGCGCTTCTGCTCACGGCCTGTTCGAGTGTTCCGAAGTGGGTCGATAAGGGAGGCGGGTACATGACCGAGAAGGACGGCAAGGCCTTCTACGGTGTCGGAGCCGTGATGGGGATCCGGAATGAGCCGCTGGCCAAAGAAACCGCCGACAACCGGGCTCGGGCCGACCTCGCCAAGTACGTGGACACCTACACGTCCTACCTGATGCGTGACTACGCCGCATCCACGACGGCCGGGGACTTCACCAAGACCAGCGAGGAACAGAATGTCGAGCGCGCCCTTAAGACCTTCGTGTCCACCCACCTCTCCGGCGTGGTAGTCATGGACCGCTGGGAAAAGGAAGACAAGTCCGGGAAGACCATCTACTCGCTGGCCAAGCTGGACCTGGACAAGTTCAAGGAACAGATCGGGCAGATGCGGGAGCTCAACGAGGCGGCGAGAGACTTTGTGCGGAAGAACGCCGAGAAGGCGTTCGAACGGCTGCAACAGGAAGAGGACAAACATGGCGTCAAGTAACGGTCTGCCCCTCATCGGAACCATCCTCCTGGGATGGAGCGCTGGTGCTTTCCTGGTGGCGTCTTCCGGGTGCGCGTCCACGACCGTCACACGCGTGGATACGGCATCGGTCACGGACTTGAGCGGCCACTGGAACGACGCCGACTCCCGGCTGGTCGCCGAGGAGATGGTCAAGGAGGCCCTGGCCGGTCCTTGGCTCGAGACCTATACTCAGGCGGCCAAGCGGCGCCCGGTGGTCGTCGTAGGCACGGTGACCAACCGAAGCCACGAGCACATCAACGTGCAGACTTTCATCAACGACCTGCAGCGCGAGCTGACCAACTCGGGGCAGGTGACCTTCGTGGCCGGCAAGGGCGAGCGGGAGGAGATCCGCGAAGAACGTCGCGAGCAGGCCGCCAACGCCCTGGAGTCCACACAGAAGCCGCCCGGCAAGGAGATCGGTGCCGACTATCTGCTGCGCGGCACGATCAGCACCATCGAGGACGAAGCCGACGGGGCAAAGGCGATCTTCTACCAGGTCGATCTCGAGATGGTCGACCTCTCCAACAACGTCAAGTCTTGGTTCGGCCAGAAGAAGATCAAAAAGGTCGTGGAACGGAAGCGCGTCGTGTTCTGACGCGACGGTCCGGCTTGTCCCGACCACTCACACCTCCGTCCCCGGGACGTTGGGGGCCCGTCCTTCTGGTTCTGCTCTCCGTCACCACCGTTTCCGCCTGCGCGCGCGGGCTTCCCTATGCGCGCATCGATCGCGCGCTCCAGGATGGCAATCCGGCCGAAGGGGTGGCCATACTCGACCAGGCTCAGGATGTCTATGGGAGCAAGAGCACCACGCTGTACCTGATGGATAAAGGCATGATCCAGTACTTGGCCGGCCGCTACACGGACAGCATCCAGTCCCTCGCCGCAGCCGAGGCGTTGACCGAGGACCTCTATACCCGCCGCATCCATTCCGAAGTCGAAGCTTTTCTCACGTCGGACAACGCCCTGCCGTACGAAGGCGAAGATTTCGAGAAGGTGCTGGTGAACGTTTTCCTGGCCCTCGACTATGTTCATCTCGGCAAGTGGGACGATGCGCTCGTCGAGGCGCGCAAGGTGGACCACAAGCTCACCGTGCTGGCGGACCGCAATCAAAAGCGCATGACCTACACCAAGGATGCGCTGGCCCGCTATCTGGGCGGAATCCTCTATGAGGCCACCGGCGACCTGAGCAACGCCTTCGTCGCCTACCGGCTGGCGCTGGAGGCGTTCGAGTCCTACCACACGAGCTACGGGACGGCCGTGCCTGACCTCGTCCGCCAGGATCTCCTGCGCGTTTCCGAGGCGCTCGGCCTCAATCAGGAGCACCAGGAGTACCGGCAGGCCTTTCCCGGCCTGACGTGGCAATCCGAGTCAGCCACGCGGGCAGACGGCGAGCTGGTATTCATCACCAACGCCGGCCGGGCGCCCATCAAGCGCGACCTCTTCATCGATGTCCCGTTCAGCGCCGATGCGCTCACCGTGGTGCTGGCCACGAAACGCTATGACCGGTATGATACGGACCGTCATCGGGCGGCCGAGAGCATCCTCTACGGACTGACGGGCAGAATTGTGCGGGTGGCGATCCCCCAGTTCGTGCCACGACGTTCGGCGATCGCGTACACCGAGGCGGTCATCCTGGGCAGGGATGCGCGGTATACGGCGCGCTCGGCTCTGATGGAAGACATCACTGCGATCGCCATCAGGGACTTGGAGGATCGTCTGGTGAGGACAATGGTGAAGGCGGTGGCCCGCTCGGCCTGGAAATTTGCCCTCGCGGAAGCCGTGCGGGTAGGGGTGCGTGGCGCAATCGGGGACAAGGACGGAGGAAGGGTTGCCGGTGCCATCGCGGGGGCAATGGCCCACATGATTGCGATCGCGTCCGAAGAAGCTGACACACGAAGCTGGGCAACCCTCCCGGACCGCATCTTCGTCGGACGAATGAAGGTTCCGCCTGGAACCTATGACGTGGAGCTTCGCCACATCGGGGCCTACGGAGATGTGGTGGCCACCCAGGTGCTCAAGGACATCACCATCACCGAAAGGGGCACGCACATCGTCAGCAGGAGAGTCCTGCAATGAGCAAACTGGGGTCAGAGTCCAGTTTTCTTCCGCGGCTCCAGCCTTTGGTCTTCTTGGGAAAGTTGACTCTGACCCCATTGTGTTTCTTACTCCTCTCCGCTTGCGCCGGTGCCCCGAAGGCGCCGGACTGGGTTACGGGGACAAAGGCCGCCGCCTATCCGGACGAACAGTTTCTGATCGGCGTCGGGCAGGCGGACTCCAGGCCTGAGGCAGAAGAGCGAGCCTACGCGGCGGTCTCCCGGATCTTCAGAGCAGAAGTGACCAGTCAGTCCCAAGACTGGGAATCGTACCTGACCCTGGAGAAGAAGGGGGACGTCCAGACCGAGCGGAAACTGGTCGTGGACACGATGACGAAAGTGTCCACGGACAAGCTGCTGGAGAACGTGAAGGTCGCCGAAACCTGGAAGGACGCGAACACCGGTCTCTACTCCGCGCTGGCCGTCATGGATCGTCGCGTGGCGCGCCTGTTACTGACGAGCCGGATCGCAGAACTGGACGAGGGGATCGCCCATGACGTGAAGGAATCCCGCGCGGCAGCGGACAAGCTCGTAAAGATCCGCGGGCTCCGACGCGCGATCCGGACCCACATCGCCAGGGACACCTACAACGGCGACCTGCGGGTCGTCAGCGGCGGGAGGGGAGTTCCGTCCCAGTACTCGGTGCCAGGGCTGACGAGGGAGCTGGAAAAGTTCCTGCACGAAAGCTTGGTCTTAACCGTTGAAGTACGTGGAGACCAGGCTCAAGCCGTGCGCCAGGCCATCATGGAGGGGTTGGTGCGCGAAGGACTGCCGGTGACCGCGAGAAATTCTCAGCTTGCCTCAGGGGAAGTCGGCAACGCGGACCTGCTGATCAGGGGGGAGGCTCATATCTGGCCGATTGAGGTGCCAGACCTGAAGTTTCGCTATGTCCGCTGGTGCGCCGATTTTGTCGTGCTGAGCCAGGGGGACCAGCGCGTCGTCGCCAGCGTAGCCCGATCCGGCCGCGAAGGCCACTTGACCTATCCGGAAGCCTCCAATCGCGCGCTCAAGTCGCTTCAGCAGGATGTCTCTTCCGCCCTCGCCACGACCCTCGCCGAGCACATCTATGGCGACCCGCCCTCCGATTCCACTCCCGCCTCGGCGGCCTGTCCGAAGTCCTAGGGAAAGGGGCCGGCTCCTTTCCCAGTGTCGCGCGAGCAGAGAAGAAAACCAAAAGAGTATAATTGCATCATGGATAGGAGCGCGTTCCCGGCTCTGATTGGGGTGTGTTGCCTCCTCGCGTCCGGGTGCGCGTCCTCTCTGCGAGACACCTTCCCACTTGAATACCAACTACCGCCCGAGCTTCAAAAGCAGGTCGAGCAGCGGGTCTCTTTTTCAAATGTCAAAGCCGATCCGGCGGCCTATAAGGGGCGAACCATCTTGCTGGGCGGTGAGGTGCTAAATGCGAAGCGACTGGCAGATCGCACTAGGCTCGAGATCCTGCATCTCCCTCTCAACGAGTTCAACGAGCCCGTCACGAACCGGACCGCTTCGCAGGGTCGGTACTTGGCTTTTCATAAGGAGTTTCTGGACCCTGCGACGGTGCCGCCAGGGACACGGGTCACAGTGGTGGGAGAGGTGACTGGCACGACCGAGGGAGACCTCGATGAAATGAAATACTCCTACGTGACCCTGGAGATCCGACATCTTCAGGTCTGGCCGCCAACGCCCATGCCGTACGCGAGAGATTCAGCATACTCACCCTTCTATTCGTACTCATACATGTACCGCAATTACTGGGATCCGTACTGGGACCCCTACTGGGGTCCTTATTGGTATTCCCCTTATTGGTTCGGCGGCGCCTTCGTACGACCCCGACTGCGGGGAAGTCTCCCCTCAACGCCACCATCCCGGCACCACCACGGACGGTCCCCCGGCTTCGGATCAAAATCCGGTAGAGGGAAGTAGCCACGCTTCTCTAGGCGGTCATCCGCGGCGGAGGCGCCGCCTCGGTCAGGTACTCCTCGTGGTAGATCTGAATTGCGGTCAGCAGGACGGCGAGGAGGATCGGCCCCAGGAAGAGGCCGATCAGCCCGTAGGCCGCTAGGCCGCCAAGGATGCTGAGAAACAGGAAGAGGACCGGCAGCTTGGCCCCTTTCCCGATGAGCACCGGCCTCAGCACGTTGTCCACCATCGTCACCACGCTGGCCGCCCAGGCCAGCATCGCGATCGCCTTCCACACGGGACCGGTCCAGAACAGGTACAGGGTCACCGGCGCCCACACCAGCGCCGTGCCGCCGAAGGGCAGCGGGGCGAGAACGATCGTGAGCGCCGTTAAGAAGACCGGAAAGGGCACGCCGAGGACCGCATAGGCGAGACCTGCGAGCAGACCCTGCACAATCGCCGTGATCACGATCCCCTTGACCACCGCCGTGATGGTCTGATCCAGACGGACAAACATCTTCTCCTTGTGCGCGTCATCGAGCGGAATCACCCGATAGAGACTCTGTAATAGGCGTTTCCCATCTTTGAAGAAAAAGAACAGTGTGATGACGATCACTAGAAAATCGACGCCCAACAAGAAGGCGTTTTTGACCAGCCCAGTCATCTGCTCGACGATGAACCCGCTCAGCGCCTTCGTGCTCTGTAACAGGAAGGCTTCGACGTTCGCTTGCGACACGGCGAGCTTCTGGATCACGTGCTGCACGCGATTGCCGCCGAGCAAGGGGAGCTTGGCCAACTCCTCGGGCAAACGCTTCACGCCGCCTGACTGCACCCATGTATTGACGGCATCATAGCCGTTGCCCGCCTCCTCGACGAGCAGGAAGGTGAACACGACCACTGGCGCCACGATCAACGCGACGATCCCCGCTGTCAACAGCGCGGCCGACGCACCCTCGCGCCCCTGCAGCAGGCCAGTCAGCCGGGTGTGCAGGGGGAAGATGACGTGGGCCAGGATCGCCGCCCACAACAGCGGGCGCACAAACGGGCTGAAGACCTCGGCAAGCTGATAGAGCAGAACAAGCAGGACTCCGAGGAAACCGACAGCGAACAGCTGCTGGCGCGTCATCCGGAGCGCCTGGCGTACACGGTATCCTCCTCGAACAGGGTGAAGAGGCGTTTGGCCTCCGGGTGCAGGACGGCCTGCGAAGGCGAGGGCGGCATGGTAACCGTCCGGAACAACGGCGTGAGCTTGCCGTTGGGATGGAGGTAGGCGGCCCGCAACGGGACCGATCGGTGCTGGTGGCGGACAAGGTGGCAGGGCGTTGGGCGAATGCAGGTCAGCCACGCGGCCAGCTCGTGCGGATTGCCGATCGAGGCCGAGAGCAGGAGCAGCCTGGCCTGGGAGGGACAGAAGATGATCGTTTCCTCCCAGACGACCCCTCGCTCCGGGTCGGCCAAGAACTGGCTCTCGTCGATGATGACGAGCCCGAGGGTATCCAGGCGGACGTCGATCTCGCCCCCCGCCGCGTCGTAGAGGAGATTCCGCAGAATTTCCGTCGTCATAATCAGGATCGGCGCGGTGGGGTTGTCGCGCCGGTCGCCGGTGATGATGCCAACGAACTCCGGACCGAAGAGCTTGCAGAACTCAGTGTACTTGGTGTTCGACAGGGCCTTGAGCGGCGAGGTATAGACGACGGTCCGGTCCTCATACATGGCGCGGCGGGTCGCCTCCACGGCGACGTAGGTCTTGCCGCTGCCGGTGGGGACGCTGACGATCACATCACCCCGTTCCAGCGCCTCCACCGCCTCCACCTGCCAGTCATCCGGCACGAAGGGGCGCGGCTCTGGCACCCCGATCCCTTCGAGAAGCGCGCGCAGGTCGGCCGGATTTCCCGATTTGTGTTCCGAGGATGCCCCGCCCGCAGGCGCCGGCCCTGCAGCCAGCGCCCCCTGCTCGGCCTGGTGGGTGCGAAACGTCGCCTCGATGCGCGCGCTGTTGGCTTCGGCGCCAGCCACGATCGTGTGAATCAGCCGCCGCTTCCCCATTCGCAGCGCCGGGGGACCGGCGATCGCACGCCCCAACCCGCGCAGCAGTCGGAAGGGGAGCTCGGCGAGCGCCCGTTCCAGTTCGTCATGCGTCACGGCAGTTCCTCCAGGACGCCCCGCCGGATGCGGCTCAGGGCTTCCGCCGCCAATGTAGCCAGGTCTGGATGCGTGGACTGCAGCGAATGGACTTGGGAGAGGTATTCGAGCGTGCGGGACAAGAGCCGATAGATATCGCCCTCGGCCATCGAGGTGGCACGGCAGAGCTGCGCCCACGTCAGGGTGGCGTCGCCCACCCAACGCTCGGCCAACCCGCCGACATCGGCGCGCAGCAGCGGCGGATCGTCATACGCGGCCAGCGCCTCCGCCATCCGGCGCGCCGTGGCCACGAGGCTCGCCAGCACCCCGGAGATGCGCGGGAAGGAGTTCGGCCGATCGTTCTCGTAGGCGATGCAGGCCATCAGGCCCGCCAGCGTCGAGGGCGCGATATCTTTGAACGCCTGCGCGCGGATCAGCTCGGTGATCAACAGCGAGAAGTCGATCCGGATCAACCGCGCCCATTCGCCGTCCGCAGTCAGCTTGAACGCAGGGTCCAGGTACCCGAGGTCCTGGAGGATGTCGGCGCGCGCTTGGAACTTATGCCAGAGCCCGGTGCGCAGCGACTGCACAGTCCGCGTGTGGTGCAGCCACTCCTGCTTCACCGTATTGGCGGCCTTGAATTCCTTGGCGCAGGTCGGCCGGCAGGGGCAGGAGGGGCAGGGAAAGAGGTCGCCGAGGCTCTTCACCAGCTCGCCTTCCCCATCGTCCGGTGCCGGTGGAACCGTCAGGAAGGGGAGGTGCTTCGGCAAGTCCTCAAGCTGCTGGGTCAGCCAGGACAAGGCCTCAGTGGTCGCCCAGGGGAACGCCGGAGCCGGGGCGAAGGCAAAAGTGTGATCGATCACGCCCATGATGTCCGCGACCGGCGACTCTGCCACCACGCCGCCCTTTCGGAGGACGGTCACCGTCTCGTGGCGCTGGCCCCGGCTTCGGTAGCGCCGGAGGACGATCCCGGAGAACCGTGGAAAGGCCACGACCCGCCCGGGGGTGAGGAAGGGGAGCCGGGCCCGGACCTCCGGCGGATGGTGGCGCCGCGCCTGGAGCTTCATGGCCGTCTGCCGCGTGGCGTGGTCGTAGGCGTTCCACTGCGTCAGCCAGTCGGAGCACTCGCGTGGCTTGTAGGACTCCAGCTTCGCGTGCAGCTTCTCGATGCGGTGCTCCAGGTGGGCAGCCTGGGCGTTCATCTGGTACTGTGCGAAGCTCTTTGCAAGGATGGACTGGATGTGGTCCAGCGGATGCGCTTTCAATAGATTCAGGACCATCGGGTAGGCAATGATGAACTGGCTGTCCACGGGCTCAGGGCGGCCGGTGAGCCCCCGAATCAAGACGCCGAGGTCCATATACGGGGAGGGCGTGACGATGGCGAACCCCACGCTGTCCTTGCCGCGGCGGCCCGCCCGCCCGGAGATCTGGGCCACCTCCGCAATCGTCAGGTCGGTGAAGTCCTGGTCGCGCCGCACGCCTGACTGTGTGAGCACAACGGTGCGCGCGGGAAAGTCCACCCCAGCCGCCAGGGTCGTGGTCGCAAAGACGGCGTCGAGGCACCCGCGTCGCATCAGCTCTTCGATGGCGATCTTCCAGGACGGGAGGTGGCCCGCGTGGTGGGCGGCCACACCGCAGGCGGTCACCATCCTCCTCAGCGGATGGTCCTGCAGGCTCGGATAGGCGGCGGTCAGCTCGTCCAGGACCGCTGTGATGTTCTCCTGGCGAGCGGGCGGCAAAGGGTCAGTCGCATGCTCGAAGGCCTGCAGGGCCTCGTCGCAAGATCGCCGGGACGTCAGAAAGACGATCGCGGGCGTCAGCGACTTCTGGCGCAGGACCGTGACGAGGTGAACCGGATGGATTGAAGGAGGCATACGCTATCGGGCGTATTGTAACACAGAGGCCGGGATCGGCCGCCCAGAGAGCCGCCGGTCCGCGCACGAGCGACCATGACGGCCGGGTGCTAGGCAGGCGGGCCCGACGATGGGGGCGTGACCGGCGTGGAGGGCTCCATGATCCCCGCCGCGATCGCCACGGCCGTTAGGCCGATGCCCAGCCACCACACGTACGGCTGGACCCCTCCGGCATCCGTAATGAGGCGGTCGCGCTCTGGCTCGTTCAAACCGGTCCGCTGTTCGATCAAGGCCAAAGACAGCTTGATGTGCATGTAATAAAGGTAATTGGCTGCGACGGCAGCGAACACGTTCCAGATCACCACTCCGACCAGTCCGGCCCCCAAGACCATGGGCAAGAGCCCGCCAAGGAGAAATACGCCGGCGTGCAGGTACATCTTGCGATAGAGGTACCAGAGCCAGCCGACGCCGAACGCCGGCCAGTGCCAGGTCGGAGCAAACCGCTCCCGCTCTCCCTCGCGAAACAACCGGAAGCGTTCCAGGTAATAGTTCGCGCGCGGGCCGATGAACTTGCGCCAGAGCGTCATCTCGGTGAGCAGGGAAGCAGCCGGCGCAGCGCCGCCGACGGAGAGCGGCTGCCCGCATTGGTTGCAGTAGGCCGCGTCCGGTGGATTCTGATTGGCACAGCGAGGACAGGTCATGCGTAAGAAGAGATCAGGAAGATGCCGGAGCTCCCCCTTGAGGAGGAACTGATGGCGTCCCAGTGGGTGCGGGAGGGGCATCCGCGGGGCCCCCTCCCGCGGGTGGTGCCGCAGCTACAGGCTTCGGCGGGGCCGGCTTTTCAGCTTTGATGCCGCTGTTCCAGTAAGGGCCTTCGTAGGCGCCGTCGGCCGGCATCGCGGTCTTGAGGGTCAATTCGTAATTGCCGGCCGCTTTGTTGACGGTCGCGCCCACTCCCACGAGGTGGCGCCATTGCGGCAGCCGCGCGCTGATCCGGTATTCCCCGTTCTCCAGTTTCTCCATGTACAGGGCCACGGGATTGCCCCGCGCGCCATTCGGCCAGAACTGGACGGTGCCGACGAACTCAACCTTTTGCGCCATCAGAGTCCTGCGAGGATCCTCTTACCACTGGCTCTGGGCGGCCGCGCGCTTCTTGGCGACATCCTCCGGATTGATCTCGTGTCCCGGATTGATCAGCTTGAACAGGGCACTGCGGAACTGGCCTAGCTTGGCTGTCTGTTCCTCGGTGATCATCACGACCGCCTCCTTGCCGGCGGCCTCGAACTGCTCGACCGCCTGCATGACGAACCGTCCCGCTTCCAGCACGCGCCCCCCTTCGAACGCGTCCAACGATTCGACCAACAGCGCGCTGACGCCCTTGACTTCACCCGGGAGGCGCAGGTCGCGAAAGCCATACACGGCGGCCTCATACTGACGGATCATCACCGGCTGGGGTTTGCTGCTCTCGGTACGGGCTTTGACCTGCTGGCTGTACATGTCCGTAATGGGTCCCATCAACTGTTGCACCGCGGTGATGAGGGAACTGGCATCCATAGGGTCATCCGCCATCGTGAGCGACTGGTCACAGTCACTAAACACCAGAACCTTCGAGGTTGTCAACATGCCTCCGCCCCACGTTCAGATTGGGACGCTGGCTCTCTTCTCGTAGCAGGATGGTGCGTGGGGCGGATTTATTGACAAGGGCATGAAACTTCTCTACTATCATTTTTTGCTGTGACGGAGCGGAGTTAGCACTGATCTCCTGAAATTCAGGACTGCGGTATCCGGTAGAGCCCGAAGGCGTTGACGAATGAGTAAGATCGTGGTCGTGGATGACGTCTATTCAGAACTGCTGCTCATTGATGGCATTTTAAAATCCGCCAACCACACCGTCGTGTCCTACATGAACGCGGAAAAACTGGAGGACAAGCTGGCCATCGAGAAGCCTGACCTGATCATTCTGGACGTGATCATGCCGGGCCGCAACGGCTTTCAGGTCTGCCGGGATTTGAAGTCTGACGACCGGTTCAAGAACATTCCGGTTGTCCTCTGTACGTCCAAAGGACAGGAACGCGACAAGGTCTGGGGCCAGCGGCAGGGGGCGAACGCCCATGTCACGAAGCCCTTTAAGCCGGAAGAACTCCTGGCAGCAGTCAAGACCGCTCTCGGATAGAAATGGGTCCCTGCGTCATCGACCTCGAGAGCATCCGCGATGGCTTGTCGGCCGACACCCTCACCGGTCCGGGCACGCCCTGACAGAACGGGGAAAGGGATGACGATGGCGTCCGATTCTGATCGAAAGGCGCTCCTGAACATCTTCACCACCGAAGCCTCGGACGGCCTGCTCACACTGGCCAATGCCTTGGACCCGAGAGACGGATCGACACCGACACAGGAGGCGTTGCACGAGCACTTCATCATCGCCCACAGCCTGACTGGCGCCGCATCCCTCTATGGGTTCCCAAGCTGCGCCCGCTTGGCCGAGATCCTCGCCCTGGTCCTCGAACAGGCGGGCACGCTGGAGCCGACGGAATGGCCCGACACCGTGAGAATCCTGCGGGACATCATCACGACGCTCCGGGCCCAGATCGCCAACATCAACCAGACAAACAGTGAAGACCTCACGATGCTCGAGGACCTGAAAGCCCGCTACCCACGCCTGCTACAGGAGTCCGAACCGACGCCACCCACCGCCGCGCCTGCACCGGAAGAAGCCTCGCTGCCGGACAGTTATTTCCGGCCCGACTTGGAAGCCGAAATCCTGGAGTACTTTGCTCCTGAAGCCCAGGAGTACCTGGAAGCCATCTCTTCCTGTTTGCTCAAGATGGAAAAGGATCCGATGAACAAGGAGACGATCCAGCAATTGTTCCGTACGACGCATACCCTCAAGGGATCCGCGTACACGGTCGGTTTCCAAGCCATCGGGGACCTGACCCATCACATGGAAGACATCATGAGCGCGATCCACAAAGGGAAGGTGCAGGCCACGGCGGAGTTGACGGACCTGTTCTTCCGCGCCGTGGATGAGGTCCGCCTCCTCCTGGGACGAGACCCGGCTAAGTTGCCACAGATCCGGCAGGAGTTCTCGCCCCTCACGCAACAACTCCATCAGATGGCCGCCGGCCAGGCGAAGAAGGGGCCGGCCGCGCCGACCGAGACCCGGCCGCCCCGCGAACAGCTTGGCGTCGAGTCGCCGGCGAAGGCGAATTCTAGAGTTCCGACCGCCCCAGAGCCAGACCCACGTCCACTTCCCGTCGGTGCCAACGAGATGGCCCAGAGCACCGTGCGGGTCAGCCGGGACAGGCTGGAGCGGCTGCTCAATCTGGTGGGCGAATTGGTCGTCGGCCGCGGCCGCTTGGAACAGCGGTTGACGCTCCTGGAGCAGGGGGCTCACCAAGTGCAGGCGTATAACAACCGGATGCGTGAAACGGTCCGGACGTTTCAGGAAAAACACGCCCGCACCTTGCCCCCCGCCACGAGCACCGGCGGGGGCAGCCAGTCTCCACAAGCGTTGCCCGCCGACTTCAGCGCACTCGACTTCGACAAGGATGAGAACTCCAACGGCTTGGCGCGCCGCATGACCGAGGTGTCGGCCGATGTCATCGAGGCGATGGCCCAGCTCAGCACCGTGATCCGTAAGGCCCGCGAGGACATGGGCCTGCTCCAGCAGACGACGACCGACCTACGTGACGAGATCGCCCGCACCCGGGTGGTCCCCATCGGGTCGCTGTTCACACGCTTCCAGAAGGCGGCCAGGGAAACGGCACGGATGGTCGGCAAGGACGTCGAAGTCGTCTTCTCCGGATCCGACACCGAGGTGGACGCCGGCGTGGTCCAGCAACTAGTCGATCCGTTGATTCACATGATACGGAACGCGGTGGCCCACGGCATCGAGCCGCCGGCGGTACGTCAGGCCGCCGGAAAGCCCGCGAAGGGCACGGTGTCCCTCCATGCCCTCTCCAGCAGCAAGACGATCGTGATCGAGGTTGAAGACGATGGCGCTGGACTGAACGCCGACAAAATCAAGGCGAAGGCGATCGCACTTGGTCTGGTACGGCCCGAGCGTGCCGCCACGATGCCCCCCGCCGATCTGATCAAGCTCATCTACCTCCCGGGCTTCACAACGGCGGATGAAGCCAGCGAGCAGGCAGGCCGTGGTGTCGGGATGGACGTCGTCAGGCTCGCCATCACCGACATGAACGGACTGATCGACATCGAAACCAAGCCGGGTGTCGGCACGAAGTTCACCCTGACCCTCCCCCAGACCATGCGCAGTGCGAACGAGCCGATGGTCAGGGCGGAAGCCCAGCCCTGCGCGACGCCGCCCTCCGTAACCCAGGAAACCATGAGGCCTCGGATCCTCCTGGTCGACGACTCGCTGAGCGTCCGGACATTCATCGGGCGCATGCTGGAGGCGGCGGGCTACACGGTGCAAACGGCCTCCGATGGAGAGGAAGGGCTTCGGAAAGCCACCGCCGCGCCGTTCCAGGTGATCATCGCGGATCTGGAGATGCCCAAGAAGAATGGCTACGAGTTTATCCAGGCGCTTCGCGCCCGGCCGGAGACGAAATCCACGCCGATCATCATGATGACGACCAGAGCCGGAGACAAGCACCGCCAGATGGCCCAGAGTCTGGGGGTGTCATCGTACCTCGTCAAGCCGGTCGCGGAACGGGCCCTGATCCAGGAGATCAGCCGGCTTGTGCGCGCGTCTTCGGCCGCCAAACCCCAATGACTGTGCCATCTCCCAAGACGTCGAAGACGCGGGCTTCATGACGGTTGGAGGACCATGCCGACAATCTTAGTTGCCGACGATAGTCTCAGCGTTCGAAAGGTCGCCGAACGGCAGCTGATCGAGGCCGGACTCGAAGTGGCCCTGGTATCCAATGGCGAGGAGGCTTTGAGTTGGTTGAACACCAGTCGGGCAGACCTAGTCATCGCGGACGTCATCATGCCGGACAAGAGCGGGTACGAGGTCTGCGCGTTCGTCAGGTCGAACCCCGCCATGGCGGACACGCCGGTGCTCCTCGTGTCGGGGTTCGTGGATGAGGAGGTCACGCGGCAGGCCGAGGCCTGCCGAGCCGACGGCATCATCAAGAAACCCTTCCAAGGAGCCGCCCTGCGCGAGCGAGTCCTCGAACTGCTGTCCGCACGAAAGGCCGACGCGATACAGGCACCGGCGCACGCCCCGGCGCCGCCGGGGGAGGGTCTCGGTCGGGGGATCCCCGATAGCACCACGTCTGCGATCCGCGCCTTGGAAAAACTCCTGGCGGAGCAGGAAAAGGCGTTGGAGCAGGCATCCCTGCTCATCAAGGACCTGGTGGCCCGCCTCACAGAAACCGAAACACAGGCGGTCGAGGTGCAGAAACGGCTGGCGGCAATGGATCCGGCCGTCGCGGAGGTAGAAAAGCTCATGCAGATGCTGAGAGAATCTGTCCGCCAAGCCACGCACACCTTGGGCCGACACGGATCATGACCACCTCGTTAGTCCCACTCGGCCCGCTGCCGGAGAACGAACTGGAGAAGCGCTAGAGTCGGCCACGCCGATGGAGACGAGCGAAGACCAGTTTCAAGAAGAAGTTCTTCAGCTCTTTGCCGAAGAGGGGTTGGAGTGGATCAAGCAGATCAAGGTCGCCCTGCAAGAACTGGAGAGCGGGGCGACCCCCGATAAGGAAAAGAAACATTACGACATCCTCCTCAACAGCCTGACCAACCTCATGGGCTCAGCCGCCACCGTGGAGCTGACTGCGCTCCAGAAACTCACCCTCGCCTTGATCCCGCTCCTGCAAGCCATGCAGAGCAAAAAAGTCCCCCCCAAGCCGGAGCACTTCGCCACGCTCCGGCAGGGGATCGCGCTCATCACCGCCTCTGTGCAAGTCCTGCATATGGCGTCCCCGCGAACGGTCGCCAAGACCAATCTCGAAAGCATCATGCAGCTCCAGGCGGAAGGCCTGCAGCGGGCGGTCGCCAAGCTGCCAGGGGTCCCGAAGGCGGCGGCGCCCGTCGCGAAGCGTCCGGTCAACCCGGAAGCGACCTACCTGGGGAAAATCGTGCAGGCGTTGCTGGACCTCAAGCACGCACGCCCTTCCTCGCTAGAGCCGAGTAGGAACTTGGTCGAGCTTGTGCTCCGTAAATTGCACCGGCTGTCTGACCAGGAATCGGCGGAGGTCACCGCCGCCTCGGTCGCCAGCATCCTGCGCCAACTGGAGGGGCTCGACAAGCGGTTCCTGGAAGACACCCGGCGCCGGGTGGAAACAGTGAAGAAGGCCATCGCCGGACTTAAGACCGGCACCAGCGATCCCCACGCACAGAAAGCCAACCTTCAGGGAAGCCTCCGGGATATCTCGTTGCTGTACGAGACGGCCCGCGAGGTCGGGGCCACGCCGATCGTTCAGTTCTTGCATGGCCTGGAAACGCTGCTCCTGGAAGTCGTGTACAAAGGCGTGGCGCTGGTCCCCCAGCGAGTCGAGACTGTAGCGGCCCGCGTGGACGCCCTGGTGGCGATGGCCCAACACTGGGTCGAGATGGGCCGAACCGAACAGGCCGCCATCGAGAAAGCCCTGACGCCGCTCCTCGCCAAGGGTGGCGCCCGCACCTAAGCCGTGACAGGTCCAGACGGGCGGCCTAGCCCTTTAGGCGCGTCGCCACCAAAGAGCATACGCACGTGCGACATCAATCCCACATTCCAGCCATCCTCACGCAGCGACTGTGGTTCCCGGATCCTCGGCTCGCACTAAGGCACGAAGCCAACGGACTCTTAGCGATCGGCGGTGATCTATCGGTGGAGCGGCTCCTTCTCGCCTACAGGAGTGGCATATTTCCGTGGAGCGTCGATCCTATTACGTGGTGGTCGCCCGATCCTCGCGGGATTGTCGAGATGAACCGGTTCCATACGCCGCGGAGTCTGGCACGGAAGCTGCGCCGGAATGTCTTTGAGGTGACGCGCGATAAGGCCTTTCGCCGAGTTATGAAGGGATGCGCCACCCGGCATCGTGCGGGCACGTGGATTGGTCAGGAATTTATCGAGGCGTACACGCGCTTGCACAAAGCCGGACATGCCCACAGCGTCGAATGCTGGCAAAGCGGGGAATTAGTCGGGGGCGTCTATGGCGTGACCGCAGGGGGGCTGTTTGCGGGCGAATCGATGTTCCACTCCGTCAGCGATGCCTCCAAGGTGGCATTACACCATCTCGTCCATCATCTGCTCCAGCGAGGATTCACGTTGTTTGATATCCAAATGGTCACACCGATCACGCGCCAATTCGGCGCCGTAGAGATTTCGCGGGAGGATTACCTCAAACGACTTGAGGCCGCCGTCGAGTTACGATGCAGCTTTTAAATTCCAACACGTACCCATTCAGACCTTCCCTAGATCGTCGTAAGTTGTTGATTGAGTTGGTGCCGAGGGACAGAATTGAACTGTCGACACCAGCCTTTTCAGGGCTGTGCTCTGCCAACTGAGCTACCTCGGCACCTCGCGAAACTCACTCTTCTACCAAGTTCCTCCCCCGAAATCAAGGCAATCGCTTGCGCTTCCGATCCGCTTGCCCGTAGATTCTGGACTATGCGTGATCTCTGGTTCGTGCCGCATCCGCTCCTGAAAAATCCACATCTGATGACACTGTATCCGCGCTTCGTGTCCCGTCCCGGATTGTTGCGGGGCATGCCCACGGAAGCCCGCCTCTTTCTGGTCGCTCCTGACGCCAGGATCTTAGGGTTCTGCCATTGGCAGCCCGGCTTCCGCACGCGCCCGACTTTGATACTGATCCACGGTCTGGAGGGATGCAGCGAGTCGCACTATATGCGTGGAATCGCGACCAAGGCCTGGCGGGCTGGGCTCAACGTCGTCCGGCTGAACCAGCGCAACTGCGGCGGGACCGAACACTTGGCGCCCACGCTCTACCACAATGGGCTGAGCGGAGACGTTCGCGCGGTCTTCAACGAACTGGCGACGAAAGACGGTCTGGAGGGGATCTGGCTCGGCGGGTACTCCATGGGAGGCAACCTGGTACTTCGCGCGGCGGGAGAATTAGGGGACACGCAGCCGGCCCTCAAGGGCGTCATCGCGGTCTGCCCCAACATTGATCCGGCGACATGCACAGCCGCCCTCATGCGGCCGCGGAACTGGCTCTACCACCGGCACTTCGTTCATGGCCTCAAAGCAAGGCTGCGTCGAAAGGCGCCTCTGTTCCCAGGAAAGTACACGCTATCCGGTTTGATCTCGATCCGTACCCTCCTGGAATT
>VBOO01000168.1 GCA_005877505.1 Nitrospirota bacterium | reverse complement strand
CGGCCAGAAAGCCAAGCACTCTCAGCGGAGGCTCCCCCGCGTCGAGAACCTTGCCCAAAGACCGCAATGAGACCACGCGATCTCTGCGCTGTAAGGCATCGATGAGGTCGTGCACCGAGCCGCCGGTGTCCGCCCCCTGGATGGCCTTGACGTCCGCCGCCGTGACGCGCCTGTTGGGCCCCACGTAGGCCGCCAGCTTCTCCATCTCACGGCACAACACGCCGAGGTCGCCGCCGCTGGCTTCGATCAGCAACATCCGCGCCGCCTCGTCGAGGCGAAGCCCCAGCGCGCCGGCCCGCTCCTGCACCCAGGCTGGCAGCGCCCGTGCATCGAGCGGCGCGCAGTCCACGATCACAGCAGCCTGCTTGAGCGCCTGGAAAAATCTCACGCGGCCGTCCACTTTCCCGCCGGTCAGCACGAGGCACGTGGTCTCGACCGGCGCCTCCAGGTAGGGCAGCAACCGCTCGGCTTCGCGGGCCCCCAAGGCGCCGATGTCCTTGACCACGACCAGGCGCCGCGTTGAGACCACGGGAAGGGTCCCGCACAGAGTCAGGATTTCCGCCGCCTCGGTTTCATCCCCGTACACCACATCGGAGTTGAACGCCTCGATGGTAGCCTCATCGGACCCGAGGACCGCGGCCCGGATCGCGGCTAGGGCGTCGTCCCGGAGGGGAGCTTCCTCACCGACGACAACATACAGAGGGGCGAGGTCGCCTACCGCAAGCTGCCGCTTCAGCTCATGGAGGCCAATGCCCTCGCGCTTGGATTTCATCGTGGGTAGGTTTCCAGGACCTGCGACACGATGCTCTCCGCCATTGCCTGGCAGGCTTCTTCGGTCGCCCGGTCCTGTCGCGCGCGGTTCGTGGCGAGGTCGGTGGTCTGGAAGAACTCGGCCGACGTCCGGTAGGACTCCTGCCAGAGTACCTTGCGGCCGGCCGCATCTTCGAAGGTCACGTCCACCTGGAGATTGACGCGCTGCTCGTTGACGAACCCCTGCCGGAACGAGAGGGTCTGGAGTCCGTAGCTCCGGATGCGCCCTTTGAGCAAGAAGGGCGCGGCGCCGACATCGTTGACCAGGGTCAGGCCGTCTGCCTGAAGGAACTGCCGGCGGATGAACTCCGTCACACGCTTGTCCAAGACCGGTTCAAAGGTGTCGTTGTGGAAGACCGGCACCGCCAGGTGCAGTCCCCTTGCAGACCCCGGCTTGACGGCCGTGCCGAACTCATACCCGCACCCATGAAGTACCACAAGAATCAGAAAGGCTGCCCCACACCACCTCCTCATTCCCACTCCCCTTCATGAAAAGAGCACGCGTGACGCCGACGTCGCCGGAGGCGAGCGGGTGACGCCGAGTGGGACCCTGGCGGAGCGGAAGGCGGCACACCTGAGTCTGCGGGGCTGCGACAGGGAAGCCGCCTGAGCACGTCAGGGTGACTCGGCGGCAGGCCCCGCGAGCCGTCGGTGCCCAAGACCCGCGGCTCTTTCACCCTTCCACCACGATGTTCACCAGCCGCTTCTCGACATACACGACGTTCTTGATCGTCTTCCCCTTGATCCACTCCCCGACCTTCGCATCGGCTCTCGACGCCTCGATGATCTGATCCCTGTCCCAGTCGGCCGGGATGGTCACCTTGCTGCGGACCTTGCCGTTCACCTGCACGGGGATCGTCAGGACTTCTTCCTGCAGCAGCGCCGCCTCATAGCGGGGCCAGGGCTGCCGTGCCAAGGTCGTCGCGTGGCCCGTCGCCGCCCAGAGCTCTTCCGCGATATGCGGAGCGAATGGCGTGAGCAGGAGGACCAAGGCCTCAATGGCTTCGCGGATCGCCGAAAGCTCTGCGTTTGCTCTCATTTTCTTGGCGTCGACCTTATAGAGTCCGTTCACGAACTCCATCAGCGCCGCGATGGCCGTGTTGAACTGGAACTCCTGCTCGATATCGTCCGTGACCTTTTTGATGGTCTTATGCGTGAGCCTTCTCAGGGCAATCGTAACGCTACTCGGCGGCGCCTGCGGCGTCTTCAGCGGCGAGGTCTTGGCCGAGCCGCGCGCTGATTGGCTCGCAGCTACGGAAGCCGCAGGCGCGCTCTCAGAAACCTGCTGCCGACCGATGAGTGGCGCCAGCTCGTGAACGAGCCGCCACACCCGCCCCAGGAAGCGGTACGCGCCCTCCACGCCCTCGTCGCTCCACTCCAGATCCTTCTCCGGCGGCGCCGCGAAGAGGGAGAACAGGCGCGCCGTGTCCGCGCCGTACTTTGCGATCAGATGCTCGGGGTCCACGATGTTCTTCTTCGACTTGGACATCTTCTCGACGCGGCCGCGCTCGACCGGTTTCCCGCACTGGCTGCACCGCCACCCGTCCTTGTTGACTTCTGCCGGCAACAGCCACCCGTGCTCCTCGCAGCGGTAGGTCTCCATGCACACCATGCCTTGCGTCAGGAGGCGCGTAAACGGCTCGTCCACCTTCACCAGCCCCAGGTCGCGCACCGCTCTGGTGAAGAAACGGGCATACAGCAGATGCAGGACCGCATGCTCGATCCCACCGATGTACTGGTCCACCGCCATCCAGCGATCCACCTTCGCCGGATCCACTGGCCGCGTCGTTTCGTGAGGCGAGCAGTACCGGAGGAAGTACCAGGAGGAGTCCACGAAGGTGTCCATCGTGTCGGTCTCGCGCCGGGCTGGGCCCTTGCACTTTGGACATGTGGTTTTCACGAATGCCTCCGCTTGGGCCAGCGGCGAGGCGCCCTTTCCGGTGAACGGCACATCCATCGGAAGCATCACCGGAAGGTCGGCTTCCGGGACCGGCACCATGCCGCACTTCTGGCAATAGATGATCGGGATCGGCGTGCCCCAGTAGCGCTGGCGCGAGATCCCCCAGTCGCGGAGCCGGAAGTTCACCGTTCGGGCGCCGATGCCGCTGGCCTCGATGAAGTCGGCGATGCGCTCCTTCCCCTCGGCCACCGGGAGACCAGAGAACTGGCCGCTGTTGACCAGCGTGCCCGCCTGCTCCTCGTAGGACGCCGCCAGCGGCTCGCGAAGCGTGCCCTCCGGGTTCTGAATGACCAGCCGGACCAGAATTCCGTACGTGCTGGCGAACTCGAAGTCGCGCTGGTCGTGCGCCGGCACCGCCATGATCGCGCCGGTCCCGTATTCGTACAGGACGAAATTCGCCACCCAGATCGGAATCGGCTCCAGCGTGAAGGGGTTCACGGCGCAGGCGCCTGTGAAGACCCCTTCTTTCTCCCTGTCGGCGGCGGTCCGGAGCGCCTTTTCCTGCCGGGAGACCCGCGCGACGAACTCCCGCACGGCCCTGGCCTCCGGGCGGCCCTCTACCAGCCGCTCGACCAGCGGGGATTCCGGCGCGAGGCTCATGAACGTCGCGCCGAAGATCGTGTCCTGGCGCGTGGTGAAGATCCGGATCGCCGGTAGGTCGGGCAGCGGCTCGGCGAGCGGGAAGTCCACCTCCACGCCGATGCTCCTGCCGATCCAGTTGCGCTGCATGGTCAGCACGCGCGCCGGCCAGGCGGATAGTTGGTCGCAGCCGCTCAGCAGCTCCTCGGCGTAGGCCGTGATCCGGAAAAACCACTGCTCCAGCTCCTTCTGGACCACCACAGTCTCGCACCGCCAGCAGCGGCCTTCCTCCACCTGCTCGTTGGCGAGCACGGTTTCGCAGCTCGGGCACCAGTTCACCGCGGAGCGTTTCTTGTACGCGAGACCCTTCTCAAAGAACTTGAGGAAGAGCCACTGGTTCCACTTGTAGTACTCCGGCTCGCTGGTAGTGACCTCGCGGCTCCAGTCATAGGAGAGGCCCAGGCGCTCCAACTGGGTCCGCATGTAGCGGATGTTCTGGGTGGTCCACTGCGCGGGGTGCACGCCCTGTTCGATCGCCGCGTTCTCTGCCGGCAGGCCGAAGGCGTCCCAGCCCATCGGGTGCAGGACGTTGTAGCCGCGCATGGTCTTGAACCGGGCCAGCACGTCCCCGATGGCGTAGTTGCGCACATGGCCCATGTGGATGCGGCCGGAGGGGTAGGGAAACATCTCCAGGCAGTAGAACTTGGGGCGGGAGGAGTCTTCGGTCACGCGAAAGGTCTGCTGCTCAGCCCACACCCGCTGCCATGTCGCTTCGATTTCCTGAGGGTTGTAATTGCGTTCCATATGCGAAATACCCGCGGCGAATCTAACATACTGGCCTGAAGCGGGCAAGAAAATGAGGGGTTAGGCATCCTTTCTGGTTTCTACCCTGGGCGCGATGAACGCCATCCCTTACTTTCGTATGCCTACGTTCGTAGGCCACCCCCTACACCTTAGGTATTGCGCCTTCCCACACAATGGGACACCCTGCGCCAAGCCACGTAAGGGTTTTGCACAGGCAATGGCAGACTTGATTTCAGATTGTAAGGAAAGGCAGCCATGAACATGGAGTACAGGTGGAAGTTTAATCGAAGAACGCTGTGGAGTTCCTTCCTCCTGACAGGGATGGCCGGTGTCTTGCTGGCTGTGCCCATCTGGGGCGGGCAGCCCGGGACATGGACGACGAAGGCAAATCTCAACCAGGCGCGAGCCGGCCACACGGCCACCTTACTGGGAAACGGCCTGGTGCTCATCGTCGGCGGCAAGGACGCCACGGTACAAGCCATGGTCACGGCCGAACTCTTCGACCCAGCAACCGGATTGTATACCCAAGTGCCCATGAACCTCCCTGTGCCCATCTGGGGCCATACGGCAACGTTGCTGAAGAACGGAGCCGTCCTGATTGTAGGCGGGAGGGCCGAATCCGGAAGTCCCATCCCCTACGCCCAAATGTTCGATCCGGCCACCAACACGTTCTCTGGCCCGAAGACCATGAACAGGGCTCGGAGCGAGCATAGCGCCACTTTGCTCAACGATGGTCGCGTCCTGATTGGCGGAGGCACGGATGGCTCAGTCCCCCTTGCCGACTTAGAAATCTATGATCCGATCGCGGATAGCTTCAGCAGGGCCCCCATTAATCTCTTGGTCGCGCGTCAAAGTCACACCGCAACCCTGCTGGGTGATGGCAACGTTCTCTTCGCCGGCGGCGCCGATGCGGCCGGCGCCCTGAGCTCGGCCGAAGTGTATAACCCTGTTGACGGCACGGTCGTTGCCGCAGGTTCGCTCACTATCCCACGGACTCGCGCCAGCGCCGCTCCCTTACTCGATGGCAAAGTGCTGGTGGCCGGCGGCCAAAACCTCCAGGGCCAAGACCTGGACTCGGCCGAGCTCTATGACGCCGTCGCTCAAGTGTTCACGCCGCTGCCTGTCTCGATGAGTGTCCCCCGAAGCAGTCATGTCGGCATCACGTTACAAGACAACGGAAAAGTGCTGTTCGCGGGCGGCACGAACGCGGGGCAGTTGGTGACGACAGCGGAGATCTATGATCCGGTCACAGGGACCTTCCGCCCCGTGGGCACGCTCATCACGACCCGCACCAAGTTTGCGAGTAACTTTTTCGCGGTCCCTTACACCGGAGGGCTGCTTGCCACTGGCGGCCAGGACGCCAGTCAGAATCCCATGGCCTCATCAGAACTCTTTTCTTACCCGACGCTGCGGACAGACAAGCAGGATTATCCGCCCGGCTACGTTGTGAAGATGATGGGCGAGGGCTGGCAGCCGAACGAGGCGATTAGCATTCTTATTCATGAGAGCGGCGGAACTCCGGACTTTACGATGGAGATCACCGCCGACCCCTCGGGCGCGTTTGCCTTTGACGCTTTCCAGATCCAATCGAAGGACATCGGCATGAGCTTCCTCGCGACCGCGAGCGGCCCGCAGACGAACTGGACCGCCCAGGCGAGGTTCACGGACAGCGTTACCTCGGTCACAATCACCTCGCCAACGACAGGAAGTCCCGTCACCGTCACGACGCTTCCAGCACCTGTGACGATTTCATTCAACTACAGCACGAGCGCTAGTGGAACTACAACAGGCGATGCGTCCATTGCAGGTGCAGGAAATACGACGGTTGCGTCAAACTCAAAGTCGCTGACCCCGGGTACTACTAAGTCCGACAGCATTGTCGTAACGATCCCAACAGGCACGGCAAACGGCTCCTATAGTGCTAAGGTTCAGGTCACTAATTCAACCGGAGGGGGTGTAAACAATAAAACAGACACACAGATTGCGGCCGTGAATGTCGCCGTTTGTACCCCTCCATCGATCACGACCAATCCTTCTAATCAGACGGTCGTGTACGGCCCAAATGCCACCTTTAGCGCTGCAGCTAGTGGGAATCCGACGCCTAGCGTCCAGTGGCAAGTCAGCACGGACGGTGGAACGACTTGGAGTGATATTTCTGGTGCCTCTAACACGACCCTAACTGTAACCGCGCCCACAGTATCTCAGAGCGGCAACAAATACCGCGCCGTATTCACCAACTCCTGCGGTGGTACATCAACCGCAACTACGACAGCGGCAACCCTGACCGTCACCCCGGCGGCGGTGACGGTCACGTTCACGGCGGCGGACAAGCCTTACGACGGGACGACCACAGCGACGGTGTCGGCCTGCGCGATCGCCTCGGGCAAGGTGGGCACGGATGATGTGACCTGCACGGTGGCCGGCGGGACGTTTGCCTCGGCGAATGCCAGCACCAGCGCCCAGACGGTGTCCGCGACGGCGACGCTGGGCGGGGCCAAGGCGAGCAACTACACGGTCTCCAACCCGGTGACGACGACGGCGAAGATCACCCCAGCGGCAGTGACGGTGACGTTCACGGCGGCGGACAAGCCCTACGACGGGACGACCACAGCGACGGTGTCGGCCTGCGCGATCGCCTCGGGCAAGGTGGGCACGGATAATGTGACCTGCACGGTGGCCGGCGGGACGTTTGCCTCGGCGAATGCCAGCACCAGCGCCCAGACGGTGTCCGCGACGGCGACGCTGGGCGGGGCCAAGGC
>VBOO01000167.1 GCA_005877505.1 Nitrospirota bacterium | reverse complement strand
AACGACAGGGTCCCGCCCGGCACCTGGGACACGCTGGTGAATGACCTCGTGAAAGGCATCAAAGACGGGCGACCGACTGAGGCCTTCTGCGGGGCGATTGCCAAGTGCGGTGATCTGCTGGCCGAACATTTTCCGGCGCGGCCCGGCGACAATCCCGATGAACTCGACGACGACCTGATCCAGGAGAAATGAGTGAAGTCGTACTGATCAGCGCGTGAAGGTATCGAGCTCCGGAGGCTCGCCACCCGGCTCCTCCACCCGAAAGCTGACTCGCCCGATGACGCGGCCTTCCGCCGTCTCCACGTCCACGCGCCACTCCCCAGGCATTACCCGCTGCTTGAAGGTGTAACCCCGGTAGCCTTTGTCGCGCCCGCCCGCGATGGCGATGGGGATCCGGTCGGTCGTCGAAAAGTCGAGTTCCGGATGAGCCCGGTACTGCCAGCGATGGAAGATCGTCGTATGCAAAGCCACCGGGGCAAACACGGCGGTAAAGCAATAGGACGGGCCCTCCCCGTGAAAGGGATCGTCCGAGCGCTTCCAGAGCTGGTACCAGGCCGCCTTCTCGAACGCGAGCTGAAAATCATCGTCCACCTTGGCTACATTATGATACGCGCCGGCAAATTTCAGGGACAACGGCACCGGCGGGATCCATTTGAGGAAATAGAACCCCACCAAGACGACGATCAGCCCGATGGCCGGCAAGCTGGTCACAACCTCCTCCCATCGCCATGGCGCCGGCTGCTCGCGCCGATAGATCAGCCGCACCACTTTGATCGTCACGGCCGCGCTCAACCCCGCGCCGATCAGGAACACAACCGTGTTCATGGACCCGAGCAGCACCGGCAGGAAGAACGTGAAGAAGCTGAAGACGACGACCGCATAGAGGCTCACCAGCAGGCGCACATTGGTGGGGCTGTCGTTCAGGAATTCGTTTGTCACCAGCAAGACGACGAGCAACGCGAAGAAGATCGCCGTCGCGGTCAGGGAGGCGCTCTGCGAATAGTAGATCGTGTAGGCGCTGAACAGCCCGCCCAGCAAAAAGTGGATGACATGGGGATAGTGCGGCTGCGCGCGGGCGATCAACGACTTGATGGGCACCAACGACTTGACGTTCCCTGAATCGACCGTGGCGTCAGCCGTGACCCTGCCCAGATCGGCGCGCGTGGTCAGGACGATCAACGCGCCCAGCAGACTCAAATAGGCCATTAAGATGAGGTTATCCCGCAGGCGATCGATACGAGTCAATGTGACGCTGTCGTAGGTCACGCCGGCCAGGAAAAACACGACCGGCATCAAAGGCTTGGTGAGGGCGGCCTTGAGCCGGTTAGCCAGCAGCTTTCCGCGCGAGGCCGCTAGATGATCGGTTGCCAACATAGGGCAGTGAACCATGAGAATAGCCGCACCCACCGCGCCGGTCAATGCGCAAAGTTTCACCTTTCCCTGACAACATCATCCACGGTAGAGTAGATTGACGAGGTGGACGGATCCGAAGCCATGTTGGAAGACGAGTTCTGCGACATCATCAGGAAGGCGCGCACCGGCTTGGGACTCGATCCCACCCAGGTTGCCAAGGACGCCGGGCTGAGCGCGCCGGCGCTGCGGGAGCTGGAATCGGGCCAGCGCGCGCCGACCCGTGAGGAGGTCCACGCGCTCGCCGCAGCGCTCCGCCTCGACGGGGCCAAGCTGGCCGCCCTCGCCTGTGACGGGTGGCATCCGCGCCATCCCATCGCAAACACGGTCCAGGACGTCATCACGATCCACGGCGACATCGGCGGCTATGCCGTGAAAGGGTATCTCTATCACGACCCGGCCAGCCGTCATGCTGTCCTCATCGACACAGGCTACCATCCCGAGGCTGTACTCCGAGCGATCGAGGAACACCGGCTGACGCTCACCGCCATCTGTCTGACACACGGCCATGCCGATCACGCCAGCGGGATCGATTCGATCCTGGCGCGCCACCACGCGCCCGTGTACATCGGGGAAAGAGACTGGTCCTTGCTGAGCTGGAAGCCGCCGACAGCCTTGCGCAAGTTCGTGCGCGATGGGGAAACGCTACACGTCGGCAGGAAAGAGCTCCGATTGATGACCACCCCCGGCCACACGCCGGGCGGGGTGTGCTACCAGGCGGACGCGTGCGTGTTCGTCGGCGATACGCTCTTCGCCGGCTCCATCGGGCGGGCCAATCCGGCGTCCCTCTACACCACCCATCTCGCCAGCGTCCGGGAGCGTCTCCTGACGCTCCCGGACTCGCTCATTCTGCTCCCCGGCCACGGCCCCTCCACCACCGCGCGCGAAGAAAAAGACCACAACCCATTCGCGTAAAAGAGTGAAGAGCGGTCTGTGTCGGGCGCGGCTCCGACACGGTGTCGTTCTAGCCATGACAAAATAATCTTGGACAATCCGGGATTGGACGGGAATGACCGGGAAGCTGCGGGAGATCAATAACCTCCGAGGCCTCTTCCCACGCCGCCGGCAAAAAATAAAACCGGACAGGAAGCTGTGAATTTGACTCATTTTCCAGGATTATTTTGCGCGCTATACGTTCTTATTTGCCGGCGAGGACGTCCACCATTGCCTGATGGACAGAGCCGTTCGAGGCGACGATGTTACCGGTGTAGATCGAAAAATCGTTGCCGGCGAAATCCGTGACCCGCCCTCCCGCCTCGGCCACGATCAAGCTTCCCGCCGCCACGTCCCAGGGATAGAGCGCAAGCTCCCAGAAGCCGTCGACGCGGCCCGAGGCCACGTAACACAGATCGATGGCGGCGGACCCCGTGCGCCGGATGCCCTGCGCCCGCATCGCAAACTCCGAGAAATGCTTCAGGTTCCTCCGGCGGCCTTCCTGATCGTACGCGAAGCCGGTGACGAGAAGCGCCTTGTCCAGCGCCGCCGCCGGCGACACCCGCAGCCGCTCGCCGTTGAGGAACGCCCCCTTGCCGGCCCCGGCTTCGAACAGCTCCTGGCGAAGCGGATCGTACACGACGCCCAGCACGACCCGGCCCTCCACTTCGAGGCCGATCGAGACGCAGAACACGGGAAAGCCGTGGGCGAAGTTCGTCGTGCCGTCCAACGGGTCCACGATCCATTTATAGGCGGACTGCTGCCGCGAGCCCTCGCCGCCCTCTTCCGCAAGAATCTGATGATCCGGGAACGCCTTGTTCAACGATTCGATGATGGCGGCCTCGGCCCGGCGGTCCACCTCGGTGACGAGGTTGGTCGTCCCGCCCTTTTTATAGTCCACGCGAAACTCGGTGCGATAGGCGTCCGCGATGAGTTTCCCCGCCTGTTGCGCCGCCGCCACCGCCACGGTCCTGAAATCCTGCATGCGCCCCTCAATGGTTATTTCTATACGGGCACTATATCATAGCCGTCCACGACCAACCTTCACAGGAGGCCTTCTCCCATGACGATCTCACGCAGACGATTTCTCCAACTGTCGGCGGCGGCGGGCGGCGCGCTGGCCTTCGGCGACCTGACCGCTCGTGCGCTGGGACTCCCTGGATGGTCGCGTTCGGCCCACGCAGCCGAGCCCATCAAGGTCGGCATCATTGATCCGCTGTCCAGCCCCTACAAGACCTCCTCGATTCACGACGTGCACGGGGCCACGGTGGCGCTGGAGATGTACAACAAGCGAGGAGGGGTGCTCGGGCGTCAAGTCAGCATTGTCGAGGCCGATGACGCCTCGAATGTCCAGACCGCGATCAAGGTCGCGAACAAGCTGTTTAAGGAAGACCGCGTGGACTTCCTGATGGGGACCTTCAACGGCGACGTGGCCCTCGCCGTGTCCGAAGTGGCGAAGCAAGAGAATAAATTATTCATGGCCACGTGCCCCCACATCATGGAACTTACGGGGTCACGGTGTAACTCACACACCTTTGTCTTCATGCCCAACGCCCGCATGATGTCGGAAGCCGTGGCGCCGCACCTGGTGAAGGCCTACGGGAATCGCTGGTACATGATCACCGCCGACACCGAGGACGGCAAGTCAGCGCAACAGGCCATGACCGACGCACTCAAAGCAAACGGCGGCGAGGTGGTCGGCGGGACGACAACGTCCTTTGGGGCGACCGACTTCACCGCCGCCCTCACCGAGGCGAAAGCGGCGAAGCCTGGCGCCGTCATCCTGAATCTCTACGGCTGGGACCTGGTCAACGCGCTGAAGGGATACGCAAAGCTGGAGATAGCCAAGGAAAAAATTGGCGTGGGCGGGATGATCGGGGGCGAGCAGATCGGCCGGCCGCTGGGATACGCCAACAACGCGGGCGTCTGGGGCCTGATCTGGGATCCCAAGATCAATACCGAAAGCTCGAAGCGGTTCATCCAGGGCGTGATCGACAAGTACAACCACACGCCCACGTCACGCTGCTACCTCGGCTACGCGGCGATGATGCAAATCCTGGAGGCGGTACGCCGCGCCGGGACGACCGACACGGCAGCGGTGATCAAAGCCCTCGAAGGGCACGAGTTCGATGGCCTCAAGGAGGGACGGTCCTACTTCCGCGCCTGGGACCACCAGCATGTCCAGGACGTGCTCGTTGGGCAGGCTTACGGCAAGGAACTCGGCCTCGGCCACTACCAGATCCTTGCCACCGTGCCGGGCGACGCTGTGGCGGGAGGACGCGAGCAGAACGCCTGCCGCCTCTGATCTCCCTCGGACATGAGCG
>VBOO01000166.1 GCA_005877505.1 Nitrospirota bacterium | reverse complement strand
TGCAGGCGCTCAACGCGCTGGGCTACGGCAAGAAAGGAACCGGACTGGTTCTCAACCTGGTGTATAATCCGCTCGGGCCCAAGCTCCCGCCGCCGCAGGCCGACCTGGAAGCAGACTACAGGGATGAGCTGGCCGGGAGGTTTGGCATCTCCTTCAACCGGCTCTACACGATCACCAACATGCCCATCAACCGGTTCCTGGAGGATTTGCACCGCTCCGGCCAGTACGAGCGGTACATAGACCTGCTGGTGACGAGCTTCAATCCCGCCGCGGTGGACGGCCTCATGTGCCGGAACCTGATCAGTGTGAGTTGGGACGGCCGGCTCTACGACTGTGACTTCAACCAGATGCTGGACCTGCCGGTGGACGGCGCGCTGCCACAGACCATCCACGAGTTCGATCTCGCTCTGCTGGCCCGTCGTCAGATCGTCACAGGGCTACATTGTTATGGCTGCACTGCCGGCGCCGGCTCCTCCTGCGGCGGGGCGATCTCTTCGTAGGGGCACGGCGCGCCGTGCCCCTACAGCTATCTTTGTTTGTGTTCGTGCTGGCCCTGGCGTACGCCAATGGCACCAACGACGTCTCCAAGGCGATCGCCACACTCGTCGGCAGCGGCGTCACCAGCTATCGCGCCGCCGTCATCTGGGGAGCGATCTGGACCACCGCCGGCGCAGCGGTGTCCGGTGTCGTCGCAGGCGCGATGCTGAATACGTTTAGTAGCGGCCTGCTCCGGCCGGGCGTCGCCGCGCCGCCGGCGCTGGCAGGCGCGGTCCTGATCGGGGCAATGGTCTGGGTGCTGGTGGCATCGCGCGCGGGGCTGCCGGTCTCCACCACGCACGCGCTGACCGGCGCGCTCCTCGGCGCAGGGCTGGTGGCGATCGGCAGCGATGGGCTGACCTGGTCGGCCATGACTCAAAAAATCGCGCTCCCCTTACTGGTGAGCCCGGTCCTGGCCCTGTCCCTCCCGCTCGTGCTGCATCCGATGATTCGGGTCATCGCGGGTCGTTGGGAAGGGGCCTGCCTCTGCGTGATGCCGGCCTCCCGTGCCTTGGTGACCGTTGACGCGCATGGCAACACGCGCACGCTGTTTCAAGCAAGCGCACTTGGCCAGCCTGTAGTGGCCGTGCCCTCACAGTGCGACCGCGCCGGCCTCCGGGGCGTGACCATCGGACTTGATTCGATTCATTGGATCTCAAGCGGCCTGACCTCGCTGGCCCGAGGCGTCAACGACGCGCCGAAGATCCTGGCGATGCTCCTGCTGGGCGGGACGGTCGCGGCGTGGCCCAGCGACACCGTGAAGGTCGCGGTATTTGCCGGCGTGGCGCTGGCAATGGGGCTCGGGAGCCTCATCGGCGGGTACCGCGTGACCGAAGTGCTGGCGGAGAAGGTCACGCGGATGGATCACGTGGAAGGCCTGTCAGCCAATGTCGTGACGTCCTCTCTGGTATTGATCACAGCCACCATAGGATTGCCGGTCTCGACCACGCATGTCAGCAGTTCAGCGATCATTGGCATCGGGCTCTTGAAGGGCCTAAAAGCTGTCCGCTGGGCGACTGTGCGGGACATGGTGCTGGCGTGGCTCGTCACGCTGCCGGTGTCAGCACTACTGGCTGGACTGGCCTATGTCATCCTGAATCGGTTACTCTAGCAGGCCTGATCCACCTCCGGCGTCTCAGAAGCTGAAGTTGGCCCGGATGCTGTAGGCAGTCACGGTCGAAAAGTCCGCTTCGGCCACAAAGCTGAAGGGTATGACCGGCGGCGCGATCTTGAGGCCGACGAACCATTTCGTCAGATTCTGGGTTTCCCGGAAGTCCACTCCGCCGTTAAACGCCCGAATTGTCGCAGAGTCCGTCCGGCTGTTGACGAGCAATTCTCCGATGCCGGCGTACGGGATGAGGAAGAAAAACCCCTTGCTGATCGAGAGATCGGCGCTATAGGTCTCCAGGTGCACCTCTGATCCGCCGAACAGCTTGGTGCCGCTGAGCCGCAGCGCCACCGCCGGCGTGACCGCGCTTCCTTCCAACACCGCCCATTTGATCTCGCCGCCGATGATCGAGATGTCGGTAGTCGGGACTGCCGTGTAGCTGGCTCCGATATCCAAGTTGAAGGGCAAGCCCTTCTGCAGATGGAGCCGCGGGACTACCAGATACTCCGGCGGATTGCCATCCTGGACCGCTCTCTGCCAGAAGCTGGAGTTCTGTGAAATTCTGACGGCTGTCGCTTCCACGCCGGCATCGAAGCCGAGAATCCCCAACGGAGCTGCCGGCGCCAGAGGAAAGTAACTGGCGGCGAAACCGAGTTGGCGGGTGAGGTCCCTGAAATCTTCCCGAGTGAGAGTCCCGCTGAGCTGGATGTCATTGCCGGAGGCCCAAACGGGAGCGGAGGCTCCGAATGCCAGGACGATAAGGACCGCCAGGAATCCGATCCGAACGAAAATTCTTCGCATGGCTCTCCCTCCTTTGCAGAGAACATACCACAACACTTTTCAGAGTCAACCTCACGCCTTGCCCTGGAGTGCTAAGCGAATCAGGCTAGGGTTCGAGGTCAGCGACCGATCTCGGCGAGGGGTTCGGCGGTGACCATGATGGCGCCGCGGGGGTTGGGCTCCAAGGTGTTGGCGGCCAAAAGCTGGTCCCGTGCGGGTGTGGTCTGGCACTCCGGGGTGGTCACGAAGCCCCAGTGCTGGTTGTCTCGGCAAATGTTGTCCAGCATCAGCGCTTCGGCGTGGTGAAACAGCAGAATTCCGCTCAGCATATTGTTGGTGCAGACGTTGCCCTTGAAATCCGGCCGCGTGCCCGGGTCGCGGGCGGCGAGGCCGAAATGGTGGTTTGCGAAGCACCGGTTCTGCGCGATATAGGGGCGGGCTCCGGCGAACACGAAGATGCCAGACTCGCGGTTGTTGCAGACCTCATTGTCGATCAGGGTAGCCCGGCAGTTGGGGCCGTACACGACGATCCCCGAGAGGATGCCTTCGGTCGCGCGGCACGCGCTGATCGTGCAGGTGGAGTCCAGGATGTTCAGGGCCGAGTTCTGATCGCTGCCGACGTAGCGGAAGGTGATCCCGATGATGCGGCCGCTCGGGACGGACTGGAGATAAAGCGGCCCGCCGCGCCGGCTGAAGATCTGCACCGCATCCCGGCCCGAGCCGATCAGCAGGATGGGCCGGTCCAGGATGGCGATCTTGTCCTCATAGATGCCCGGCCTGATGAAGATCTGGTCCTCCGGCTTGGCGTGCTTCAACGCGGCGCTGGGCCGTTCATATGCCGATGGGTCCGAGGCGTCCACGATCAGCGTGTCGCCCCCGACTGGATTGGGTGGAGGCTCGTTGAGGATGTTCATGCATGCAAAGGTGTACACTCCGCCTTATCGGTGGTCAAGCCTGGGTTTGCAGTCGCGCGAAGGCCGATTTGCTCAGGCAATCTCGCGAAGGCGTGTCCGGAGGGGAGTCGTTCTGATGAGCGATCTCATGGGATGGATGTGGGCGCTCACCGGTGTCGGCTTCCTCATCCTGGTCGTCGTCGTGTTCGTCAGCCAGATGAGAAAATAGTGAACGAGCTTCGAGTTCGAGTAGTTGAAGGTCGAGGAAATCAGGATGCGGGCTTCGGGTATTTGGAGAAGCAGATCAGATGCGCGTGGTGGTATTGGTCCGGCAGCAGGCTTTCGGGACGATAGCCAAGGTTCAGGAACATCGCGATGTTGCGGGACGCGCGGAGCATCGTGCAGACGTAGAGCTTATGCGCGTCCGCCGAGTATTTCTCGATCTCCCGCATCAAGGCCCTCCCGATGCCCCGGCCCTGGTGGGCCGGGCTGACAGACAGCAGCCGGATCACGCAGACGCCGCCCGCGTTCCAAAAGCGCACCGACCCCACGACGGCGCCGTCCCACTCCGCCACCAGAATCACCTTGTCCTTCGCATCCAGCTTGACGTTTTCCAGCGTCTCCTTGGTCCAGGCGGCTGTCTCGTACGTCCCTTCATACTCGCCGAACGCTTCTGCTTGGATCTTCAGGATATCCGGAAGGTCCTGCTCCCTGGCGCGCCGGATCGTCAGCATCGGTGAGTCTCTACCACAGGGGAAGTCTTAGCGTGTCGCCAGGCGTTTGGCAAGAGTGGGGACTCGCGGGGCTCCCCGGGGGGAGGGCTGCACGCACCGGTTCTCCTTATCGGCTAACGAACCGGACGGTCAGCCAGGAGTGGTGGTCGACAAGAGCGCTGTCGCGATCGGTGTGACGGTCACCCGCCCATGATGCTCGCGACCCGCACCAGTTCATCGTCGAAGTGCGCCGTTGGCTGGCCCCACCGATAGATGAACTCGTGCAAGCCGGGTTCTTCCGGGATCAGGACTCGGATGATCCGGTTCTGCCCCTTCAGGATGATCATGCGTTCTTGCCGCTCGATGTGGATCCT
>VBOO01000160.1 GCA_005877505.1 Nitrospirota bacterium | reverse complement strand
GCGCTCGATCAGATAACACAGCAGCCGCCGCTCAGGGCCCTCGCCGGTCTCGGCCGCCAAGCGCTGAACAAAGGGTTCCCACTGACCGCTCCCAGCCGCCACGGCATGCTCCAGGGTTCGGTGGTTCTCGTCTCCTCCCCACTCCATGTAATGGAGAAGCAACTTGGTCAGGTAGGGATGGTTCCCGGACCACGCGGCCAAGCCAGGACTCATGTCCCGGCCGATCAGTCGTCGCGTCTCCCCATCGAGAAGGACTGACAGCGGGAACACTCGGAAGGACACGCCGGCCAATGTTCCGGAGCGGCCGAGCATTGTTCGCAATCGGCGCCCACCGGTCACGACGATGCCGGCCGGGTTGGCCGCCGCCACCCGCGCGAGCATTGACTCGATCGCCGAGTCGGCGACGCTATCCAGATTATCCAGGACGACGATCGAGCCGGGCACCACGTCGATCCGGGGAGAAGGGCCGGCGCCAACATCTATCTCGAGTACCGTGTAGTCCGTCAGCCCCTGCAACGCGGTTCGAACCAGCGAGGTCTTGCCCAGTTTCGGCCCCCCGATCACTGCCAGGGACTCGCCTCGCGCGATGCGCCCACGCAGGTTCCTGATGAGCCCTCGGCGACCGATGAACGCGTCTCCGGTGGCGGGGCAGGGAGCGAACGGGGGGATGGCCATATCCCACTCTACCACAGTGAGATCAGAGGGGATGTAATAGGGCGTTTATTGACAGCGAAATCAAGCGTGTGTTATCCAACAGGCATCGTGTTATAGTGATGGAGTGCTCACGATGGAAACAACGCCATTGTATGTCCTGAGGCGGCCAGACGGCTCGTTCAAATATTACGTGAATCCCGACTACGCCAAAGAACAGGGGGTCAACCCCGACAAACTGATCTGCGTGGACATTCCGAGCTCAATCTATGCGGAAGGCTCCATCGACGACTTATCCACCTTCATCGCCAAGGAACTCGAAAAACTAGGCCAACCATGACCACTGCCGCCCTCCCCCAGACGACGCCCACGCGGGCCCAGATCGAGGCGGCCATCGCGGCGCTGCAGCCGGTCCATCGGGTCATGGTCCGCCTGCTCCTGCTGGCCTACCTGGACCCAACGCCCGAAGACATCGCCTTCATGGCACGCGAGCGGTCCGAGCCGAACATGAGGGCCGGCCTGAAGCAAGGGGGCAAGTCGCAGGTGGCCCACGACAAGATCAGCGGTCTACCCAAGGACTGGCTCGTTGCGGTCGAGACCAAAGTCCGGCAGTTCCAAACCCAGTCGCGCGAGCAGCTCACCCGCTTGAATCACCTGGTCGACTTTCTCACGGACTACCCGACGGAGCAATTGCTCGCCTCCGAGTGCGGGCTCGGTCCGGAGTCTCTCGAAGACCTGCGGGCTCAAGCCAAGCTCTCGCCCCTCACCTACGCCTTGAAGAAGCTGGCCTCCCGCGCCACGAAAGGCGAGATCGAAGAGACGGACTATGTTCGGGAACGGCTGAGCCTGGAATACCAGGCCCGCCTCCGGCAGCATGACCGCGCGAAGAAGCGCCTCAACCTGGTTTTGCTGGAACGCCAGGCCAGTGTGGTGTCTTCCCTCTCCGACGAGTTTCTCGCCACGATCTGGTGCATCGCCGTCGGTCCCATCACGAATCGACGCGTGAAGGCTGTCCAGGCGTACGTGAACGCACTGGCCTCGACCCTGAAGTCCAGCCTCGACACCGCAAGCTTCGCCGCAGCGGTCAACGCCGGTCTTGGCCCCCGGTTGGCGGGAGGCAGCAAGAACGAAGGCGTCGGGAGCAAACCCTTGGACGTGGCCGGCGACCTGTGGACCCAGACCATCTTCGCACTGGCGGCCGACCCAATCCCGCTCATGACTCCCAGACCCTGCGAGCACCCGGAAGGCGGGACCAAGAGCCTGACCGCCAAGCTTCGCAGCCTGGCGGTCTACGAATTGGCCGAAGACGAAGAAGTCAGGATGTGGCCACGGACGGTCCAATGCCTCAACTGCTTGACCGTGGTGCGAGCCACCCAGCAGGAATCGGGCGTCGTTGGACGCTCGCTCGCCGAGGTCGTGACGCAGGTGAAGACCCGCACGGCGTTTCCCCGCAAGGAGGCCGCCCCGGCCGCCCAGGAAGCTGCGCCCGCGCCGGAAGCGGAAGCGCTGGACCTGGAAGAGCGCTTACGCCCCTTTATCGGAGACGACGCAGGCCAAGTGGGCGCCAAAAGCTGGTAACCGGCGCGCATGCGGGTCTTGCGCAAGTCCCGCAAGGCCGGCCCACCAGGATCACCGATCGCCTCGAGACCACGGCGGTGCGACCGCTCCGCAACGCACAGCAAACATTTTCAGCAAGCCCTTTTGCAAGACGATCACTTGAGGTATTGTATATCCCGGTGCTTTTGATCGAAGCACCGGGTTCCAGCAAACGTAATTCACTTGTGGTATTGGATATCCGGCATGTTTTTTCGAAATGCCGGTTCAGCAAGCTCGGCGTGGCGGTGTAGCTCAGTTGGTAGAGCAGCGGACTCATAAGCCGCGGGCCGGGGGTTCGATACCCTCCACCGCCACCAAGACATTCCGCGATCGAGGGCTTTCCTCCTATGGCGAAGATCCTGGTCGTAGATGATGAGGTGGTGTTCTGCGAACTGTTGGGGACTTTGTTGAGGGGTCACGGCCACGAGGTCCTGACCGCGACCAGCGGACGCCAGGCCCTCGAAGTATTTAAACGGCACCGGCCCCAGTTCACGATGCTGGACCTCCGCATGCCGGAGATGGACGGGCTGGAAGCCCTCAAGCAAATTCGCGCGATCGACACCAAGGCGGCCGTGATGATCCTGACGGCGTGGGGGTCGGACGCCTTGGAGCTGCAGGCTCGCAGACTCGGGGTGACGGACTTTCTCAGCAAGTCGCTCTCCTTGGACACCATTGTGGCATCGCTGCAGCGCGGGCTCATGGAGCCGGCCACGGCCGCACGCGCGCCGAAGCCGCCCGAGGAGAAGACCCGCGCCCCCTTCGGAATGTTGGAAGCGGACACAATCCTGTTAGTGGATAACCAACCGCAGACCGGGGAGCACCTCTCAAGATTCTTGTCCCAGCGGGGCTATCAGGTGCACGTGGCCCAGGATGGCCCTTCCGTCTTGGAGTTGGCGGTCCGGGTCAGGCCGCAACTCGTTGTGATGGACATGGACCTGCCTGGCTTGAAGGGGATTGAGGTGCTGCGGACGTTGCGGGCGAAGAAGTACACGGGCGGTTTCGTCATGATGACCGCCAAGGCGGACGATACCCTGCTTAAGGCGGCGTTTGACCTGGGACCGGCCGATATCTTGGGCAAGCCGGTTGAGCCTGAGCGGCTCTTGGTGGCAGTCCAGGTCGGCCTGATCCTCCTGCGCACCTAAGATCGTCCCTCACCTACCGTCTCAACTCCGGAGGCGGCCAATCCATCTCAGCCTGACGGCCGCAATAAAAGCATGCCAGCCGGTACCGACCCTTGCGACGGGGATTCGGCAACGAGATGAACACGATTGGCGTGTGATCGAACGGACAGAACGCCGGCAGGTGCATCAAATGTTCATAGGCCATCTCCTGCAGCGACGCTTCGTCCCACGGCGGCGACAGGTCTTGCTGCCCGGCGACACGGGCCTGCCACCCGCACCGCTCGCACGTCAATTGGAACGTCTTGACTCGATCGTGCGCCAGGGAGAGGTCTGCCGTCTGGACCGGGCCCGGGCAATCCGACCGACCGCATGGTATCGCCTCATGCTGGAGGGCTTTCACGAACTCCTGATGCTGGAGAGCCTGCTCGGGGGTGGGCATGTCGCGCCTATTGTATCGCCCCAGGGTCGGACCGGCAAACTGTCCTTTTCTTGAAAATTTTGTCCAATGTGGTTACCATCTCCCGCATGCGCGCTGCCAGAGCCTTGGCCCCCTGCCTCGCCATCGCGATGTCGGGCTGTTCCCTGTTGAATCCGCCACACCCACTCAGACCCCCTCTGCCCGCGTACGGCTGCCAGCCTGCCACGGTGATCAAGTACAACCAAGCCGGCATCGCCCACTACAAAGATCGCCGCCTTCAAGCGGCGAAAGCCGAATTTCTCATGGCCGTGTCCGAGGGGCCGAAGTGCGCGGAGGCGCACTACAACCTGGGAAACACCCTCTGGTATCTGGGCGAGAAGGAAGAGGCACGCGCGCACCTGCTCCAGGCGGCCGACCTGGCCCCGGGCAACGCGGTGATCTGGGATTCTCCCGTGCTCCACCCCTACGGCGAGCCGCAGAAGGAAAAGAAGAAGGGTCCCGCCTCGGAGCAGGCGCCTGGCGCGTTTGGCAATCGCGGGCGCTTGGGCGGATACTAGGGATCGAACCCGTCTATAATCCGATCTGGGTTCTGATCTCCTCCCTGACCCGGTCTTTGACTTCCCGCATCCAGGCTTCAAGCCTGGGGAAGAGATGCACGTCGGTCTCCGTGAATCCCTTGACCAGAACCTCAGAGGACTTTTCCATCCGGCCCTCTTCCAAGACGAGCTGCGCCTTCTGATCGGCGATTTTCCGGGTCAAAAACTGGGTGAGCTTGAGTTGCTGGCCGGGTGAGCCGCCGGAGACGCCGAGAATCTGATGCTGAAAGAGGTCCAGCTCGCCTTTGATGTCCACCCAGACCCGCATCACCCGAGGGATCAACCAGCCCTTCCGATTGACGAAGTAATCGTAGGAGAGCGCCGGGGCGTCCGGCTCGCGGAACGGGCCGTTCGCCAGGGTCACGTCATATTTGTACGTCTGGGGTTCGGTCTTCTCTGCCATGGGGAATTGCGATCGGCTCCGGAGAACCTACTATACGTCCCGCGACGCGCCCTTGTCAAAAAACGCGCGCACGCGTTCCGCCGTGTCCAGGCCGTCACGGATGCAGTCCGGAATGCCCACGCCCCGGTATCCCGCGCCCGTCAGGAAAAGGCCCGGCCACCGCGCGAGCCGCTCGTCGATCGCGGCCACTCTCTCCAGATGGCCCACGAGATATTGAGGCATCGAGCGAGGCCAGCGATAGACCCTGGCCAGCACCGGCGCTTCGGCGATGCCCATCATCGCCCGAAGCTCCGCCCGCACCAGGCTCACCAGCCCGTTATCGGATTGTTCTAACACCGCTTCGCGTCCCGCTCCGCCGACGTAGGCCCGAAGCAGCACCGCGTCATCCGGCGCCCGATGGCTCCACTTCGACGATGTCCAGGTCACCGCCAGCAGCGCGCGCCCCTCAATCCGGGGGACGACGAATCCGTAGCCGTCCAAGCGGTGCGAGAAGTCCTGCCGGCGGAAGCCCAGGGAGATCGTCGCGGTGGACGCATAGGGAATGCCGCGGAGCAGGGCGGCCA
>VBOO01000159.1 GCA_005877505.1 Nitrospirota bacterium | reverse complement strand
GCGGATGCGCTCTGGAGCGAGGATCCGTTCAGCCCTGACCATCTCTTGGATCTGGAACAGGGTGGTGTCCCGGTTCTCGAATACGAGGGTGATCCGATCGCCGACCGAGATCCGGCGCCACTGCTTCAGGTTAATGATGCGTTGGCGAAAGGTCTCTCGCTCGCGCTCGTAGTCCTCGAGCGGCAGCACGTCTTTCAGTGTCAAAGGCTTCATAAATGTTCAGAGCCCATAGGCCTGCTTGATGACTTCGATCGGGTGCAGCGTCGGCCTCCCACCACCGGCCTGCGTGAGTTGCACTCCCGACAGAGGACAATCGGACACGACCAAATCCGCGTGAGCGGCCTCCACCTCCCGGACCGCTTTCGCCGCGATCTTCATCGACAGCTCGAAGAACTCGACCTTGACTCCCCAGGTCCCGTCGTGCCCGGAGCACCGCTCGATCACCTCGACCGAGGCCCCGGTGAGTTCCATCAGTTCCTTTGATTTGAAGCCGATGTTCTGGTCACGGAGGTGGCAGGGAATCTGATAAGCGATCTTCCCAGGACGGTTGGGGAAGTGGGTGTCGAGCTTGCCCTGCTTCTTCAGCTTCATGAGGTACTCGCAGACATCGAAGGTATGAGACGCCACCAGCTTGGCATCCTCGGTCGGGAGAAGATGCGGGTATTCGCGCTTGAGCATCAGGCTGCAGCTCGGCACCGGCGCGATGATGTCATACCCTCTGTCCACCCAAGGCTTGAGGGTCGCCACATTGGCCTGCGCCTTCTTCAGGATCCCCGGAATGTCCCCGGTATCGAAGAGCGGCATCCCGCAGCACTGCTGCTCGGGCCTGACGACCTCGACTCTGTTCTTCTCCAGGACCGCCACCGTCGCCCGTCCCACCTCCACCGAATGGTAATCGACCAGGCAGGTGGAGAATAGGACCACCTTCGCAGCGGGAGGGGGCCCCGCAGACACCCCTCCCGCACCCACCTCGGCCTGCTTCCCTACATATAGCCCACGGCCTCGGTCCTCGCGCGTGCGATGCAACCAGTGCGGAAAGGTCTCTTCGTGGAACCTCACCAACTGCCGGTCGCGATGGATGCCGACGATCCGGTGCAGGATCCCGCGAAACCACGATTGCGCGTTGGCCCAGTTCGCCAGCGGGGCCACCAGCGTGCCCAGCTTGCCGATCCAGTCGGTCCGGACGAGCAGCCGGTCCCGCCAGCGGGCTTTCCCCTCCTGCGCCTGGAGCTTCTTCCACCCGACCATGAGCCGCGGGAAGTCGATCTCGTACTGGTGCGGGGGCGTATACGGGCAATGGTTATAGCAGAGCTTGCAGTAGTAGCACTCATCGGCGACCTGCTCGAAGTCGCGCGTCGCCAGCTTGCTCAGATCGCTGTCCCCGGCGTCAATCCGCTCGAACAGCGTGTTGAAGGACGGGCAGAGGTTGAAACAGCGGCGGCATCCGTCGCAAACCTCAAAAATCCGCAATGACTCCTTGACGACCGCCGGCTGCTCCAGTTTCTCGGCTGTTAAGCTGATGCCCTTCACGTCATTCCCGTCGTTGCGGCGGTCTGAAGATAAGGCGGGGGCGACCGTCACCGCGGATCACCCCCGGACCGCTCACGAAACAATAATGTTATGCCAGCTTCAGGCCGTCTAGGCCCTTGGTGAAGCGATTCGCATGCGACCGTTCCGCTTTCGCGAGGGTCTCAAACCACTCCCCTAACTCCACGAAGCCTTCCTCACGCGCGGTCTTGGCCATGCCGGGGTACATTTGCGTGTACTCGTAGGTCTCACCCTCGATCGCCGACTTCAAGTTGGCGTCGGTATTGCCGATCGGTACTCCCGTCACCGGATCGCCGACTTCCTTGAGAAAGTCCAAATGCCCGAAGGCGTGGCCGGTCTCCGCCTCCGAGGTGTCTCGGAATAGGCCACCCACATCCGGATACCCCTCGATGTCGGCCCGGCGCGCAAAGTAGAGATAGCGGCGATTGGCCTGCGACTCGCCGGCAAACGCCTCTTTCAGATTTTCAAAGCTCTTGGTTCCCTTCAAGCTCTTACCCATCACCATACCTCCTGTTGATTATTGAACAGCTCTCCGACTGCGCCCCTCCGGCCGCGAGGAGCTCTTACTCTTTCCCTGACATCGTTTACAGTATCCATAGAACTCAACACGATGGCCCAGGATCGTGTACTGTCGGCCTTTTTTCGCAGTCATCGAAAGACGATCCAGAGTCTCATCGTACAGATCATTGATCTCCTGACAGGACACACAAACCAAATGATGATGCCGGTCCATATTCGCATCAAACCGGGCGTGCTCATGCCCGAAATTGACCTCTGAAATGAGACCGGCTTCCTTCAACGCCGTGAGCGTGTAATACACCGTGTTCTGCGAAATCATCGGGTAGGCTCGTTTTACGGTGCGATAGATATCCTCGGCCGTCGGGTGATCGGTCCTCGCAGTCAACATCTCGTAGATGGCGCAACGCTGCGGGGTCAGTTTGAGCCGCTTGGCCATGAGCAGCTCTTTGATTCGTTGCTTTGTCTGTTTCATCTTAACCCTATCTAGTTTTAGATACTATCTAATATCATGACTTAATTAGTATGTCAAGAGGCCACGAAAAAATTTCGGGCCCTCACCAATGGCCCGAAAAAGCGCTCCTTTCCCCTGCCTCTGACCTATGGCTTCTCTGGTTTGGAATGGCAGCGGGGAAGATCGTCGGTCAGACTGCGATTTGCCATGTGTGCCGGCGCGATCATCTCGTCCACATGGCCTTGACGATTATGGTCTAGATACAGGATGTCTCGGTCAAAGTCCGCAATGGCAAACGGAAAGGGCTCTTCCTTCTCGTAACAGATCCGGTAGGCCACAGCCAGGTGGTTGCCCTTGTATTCGACGCGATAGACGAGCATGCCTGAGAGAGGGTTTGTCGTGACGGTTCGGGATTCGGTCGTCTCCATTCCGCGGTAAGGCGGAATTTGGATGTGATCGGCGCGGGCGAAGGCGCTTTGTGAAAAGACCACGAGAAGTATGACCCCCACCCGCGTCTTGAATCTGGACATTGGTCTTTGGTTTGATTTTTAAGGCGCCGGTGGCTGAACCTGGATGATCCCGTGTACTGCGGTTGGTATCCGGTCCTCTTCAAACCGATCGGTCGCGGTGAAGATGGAATACCGATAGGTCCCGGCTTGATCAAACCGAAGGCCGACTGTCCCTCCTGGTCGAATGTAGGGAGGAAGCGGCTGCGTCTCGTCCCAATCCGGTGTGACCTTGATGCCCTGCCCGGTTAAATTCTCCCAAGTGACCGTATCGCCGATCTGGACCGTGACCTTCTCCGGATTCAGCGCCATTGCGGGGGCCATGACTTGACTACCCACTGTGACGGTGATGTCGCTGGCCCAAACAGCAGACGGACCGGCCTCCACGAAAGCCCCAATCAGCACGGCGATGATAACCAGCCGCCGGATCATCGGCTACTTCGGCGCGCCGGGCGCGGACTGGAGTGTTCGGATCTCCTTGTCCTTCTCGGCTAGCGCCCTCCGCGATTCCTCAAGTGAACTGGTGAGCCGCTTCATAATGTCAAGCAAATCGGTCACTTGGCTCTCGAGCCTATTCACCCGATCGGTCAACGCGCGCACGGTGGCTTGAGATTCGGCCAGGCGATCGGAACGATCTGGCATGCCTCCCTCTCCTGCCGGAGGCACAGCGGTCACACTGCTTCCCATCGCGCCACGTCTATCCTCGGTCGGAGCGGCAACCAGCGTTTTTTCGGGGGCTTTCCTCGCGTCCGCAAAGAACCGCTGATAGTCGATCACCAACTCCGTCTCTGGTGAGGCAAACATCTCGGTCGCGAGACCCGGCTCCTGCTTGATCACATAACTCTCGAGGGAAAACAGCACCGTGAAATCAGGTCGGACTTCCGGAGGAGTCAGCTTGCCACGAGCGAAAGCCGAGTCGTAGGGGCCTGGTATGCCGGCCCACTTTTTGTCCGTAGGACTCCGATAGCGATTGAGGACGAAATGAAACCCACGTCCC
>VBOO01000158.1:10959-11367 GCA_005877505.1 Nitrospirota bacterium | reverse complement strand
ACTTCCGCATCCGGCAGAGACACGGTCACATCCTGAGCGGATTTCACGGTCACCGTCCCGGTGAACACCTTCCCGTCCACATTGACGGTCAGATCGGCTGAGAATCCGTTGCAGTCAGCCGGCCACCGGGCCGTCTTCTCGAATGCTCGTCGCAACAGTTCGCGAGCTTCAGGATCGTCTTGGGCGTCGGTCGGGTATGCTTCCTGGTTAGACATCATGGTCATAGGTGGACTCCTTGAGTCGGACGTGGCGGGACCGGTTTCACCTTCGCGATGATCTCATTATAGGGACCCATCGGCAATTCGTCCAGTTTTGTGGCTGTCCCATGTGTCAACAGGTGTCCGGCTTTAAGACACATACTTATTCTTACAATCTACTATTCAGAATAACACTCGGAGAGGTGTCTGA
>VBOO01000158.1:0-10821 GCA_005877505.1 Nitrospirota bacterium | reverse complement strand
TAATTTGCTGACATTGTTTGAGGGAACGCTTGAGGATCGGATGTTATGAAGAAAGTGCCACGACAAAGAATCACGATGAGAACGCATAAGGCCCACAAAGACGGGCATAAGAAGACCCGCGAAGTCGCGAGCATGACCACGAAGGCGGTGGAGGCACCCCGACATGCCCGGTTGGGGGAGCGGACCAAGGGGCAGTCTGCGCTTGCGACCACTGTGGCAGAGGATGAGCTTGAAGAGCGCCGTCGGTTGTTTGCCCGAGCACGGAAAGGCGACAAGGGAGCCGTGGCAAAAATCTATGAACTCTATGGCGCTCGTATCTACACCTCGGCGCAAGTCAAGGAAGTCCAACCCAACGGGTTTACCGTCCCTGCCTCTGCGGTGCGGAAACGGGTTCGATCCGCCTGAGCGGCAGCGGCCTAAGAGGTTCAGCGAGGGGTTCCCCCCGACACAGCGCGACCTGAGTGACGAGGCTGGTGTGTGGCGGGGGCCACCGGCCCTTGGGCGCTTCGAGGTCGGAGGGGGGTCCTGACCGATGAAGGAACGCGATCCCGAGAAGCTCAAATTGCTGTATGAGCGGTTCCGTGATGTGTGCCTGGTTGAAAAAGAGCTCTGGAAGGAACTGTTCATGCCCCGTGATACGCCTGGAGAAGGCGTCCGTCTGACCAATATCCAGGATCGCTACGAGGTGGTCATCGAGAAGGCCGACGTGGAAGCGATCTTGGAGGCCAACATCCCGTTGGGGGCCAAGGCCTTGGACGCCGCCATCGCGGAATATAAGGACGCCATCGGCTTCATCAAGAAGGGGTGACGCGCCGCGCCTACTGGACGGCGACGCGCAATCCACCATCGGCTAGGATTGCGGCGATCCGCTCACAGGTCGGGAGGGGGCCTTCAAATACGGCTGCCGATCCGGTGTGGTCAATCCGGTAGGCGAGTTCAAAGGCGCGGGTGGGGGTCATCATAGGGACGGCCCGGCAGAGCAGGTCGATCACTTGCTGGTACGTGTGGCAGTCGCAATTGTACACGATGACCCGGGCTTCCAAGTCGTCCCCGGTCAGGACATTCGATTCTTCAACCGTTAGAGGAGTCGGGGCTGTCGGCAGCGCGGCCATCAGGTCCCCTCCCAGCCTTCATTATTGTAGCAAAGCCTCCTCCTGCCTGCCACGAACGCGGACGCCTACTCGCGTAAGAGGAACGTCTGCAGAAGAATCCGCTCCCGTCTCTGCATGCGTTGGAGGAGCCGATCGTGCGCGGCGGAATCGGTGATCGCGTCGAATCCGTGGTGCTGACACAATTGAATCGTGTACCAGAGCGAGGCCGAGGTTTTCACCAGCATCAGTCCGTACTCCAGCGCGATGGCCCGTTCAGGATTCAGTCTCAGCCTTGACATCTGCCGGACCTCCGCCAGGGTGACCGGCCATTCCATCCACGAAGGGCGCAACCATGGCGTGAGCGCCGTGCCCTCCGGAACAAGCCCGCGTTGGAAGCGACCATCATTCTGCAAGGCGAGGTGGAAGATCTCGCGCCATTCGCGGTCTTTCAAATCCCGGTCGATCCGCCGGTCCATCTCCTGGCTGAGAGGCCCGCTCACGTTGTGGCCTTGACCGATCCGGCCTTGCTCCATGAGCTCGGCATGGTAGTCGCCCATGCGGTCCTGAGCGGCGGTCGTGCCGCTGGTCGGGGTTAATTGCAGAGCCATGTAGTCACGGAAGTGGACGGTCTCGTACCGGATCAGGAAGCGCTCCAGGCTTTCGGGCGAGCAAAGATGGAATGGATAGTAGAATCCCAGACGGCCAGTCATGGGGTGCGGCTGGCATCTCGTCGTGTCGCCATACTACTCTCCGCCCTCATGAGAGCCTCAGGTGGTGCGTGTGTGGCGTCCCGTCTGAGGCCAGCGTGAGGACGGACCTGGCACAGATCATGGCGGCGTTCTTGAGCGGGAAGACTTGGTGGCCGCTGTTCCCCCTGCTCCTGCTGCTGGTCGTCACTGCTCTCAGCGTGGCCGTCGTGCTGGCCGTGAAGGGAAAAGTGGCACGAGCCGACGTGGGCATCCAGAGCTCGGCGCTGGTCTGTTACCTGCTCACGGCCGTGGTCGCCATGGCCAGCGAGGGAGGCGCGCTCTCACCCCACCTCCATCGCGTGCCGTCACTCTTGACGCAGGCCATCCTGCTGGCCCAGTTGGTCCGGATCTGGCGCCAGGACCACATGCGCGCCCTGCGGGCACTCAACTTGATCGCGTGGGGCGGCATCCTTGCCGATACCGTGTTGCATTATCTCATCAAGGTGGACTGACGCCCTACGGAGCACAGCCGAGCGTCCGCTGTCACTTCCGCAGACCGCAATACCGGGCGACCCCGTCGCGATACCGCAGCCAATGTTCGAGGCTTTCCTGCATCGTGCTGAGAATGAGCTGCTGATCGGCGGCCCCCAGCGCATAGTCCAGGACGGCCTTCCAGGCCGCTTGGCGATGGCTTGCTTCAACCATGAGGTGGACCCGGATCAGGTCCAAGTACTTGGGATCAACCCCGTGATTGTGCACCAGGGGGTGCTTCTGGACGATTTCCTCGATGTGCTGGGCGTCCTTGGGCGGGGAGGGGTGGAGGACTTCCTGGCGGTCATGGACGCTGCCCTCGACGAAGATGGTCACGACCGAGAGGCCGGTCAACCAATCGCCTTCGCCGGTGATCTTGTCCAGCCACTCACGGTACGCACGGCTTTCCGCCAGGAGGCTGACGTCGCGGAAGTGCGCGCGCTCGAACCCCAGACCGAGCATCATGGTCAGAAAGAGATCGGGATGGGATTGGCCCAGGGAGAGGCCGCCGGTGTCCTCCTCGTAGATGTTGCGGGCCAGTTCGCTGCGGACGGGACGCGGCGGGTTCTTCCCGTGGATCCGGCTCAGGAAGACTGGGAAGTCGCGGACGTAGACCGCATACTCCTGCCGATAGTGGGTCTCAAGCTGGGCCTTGGTGATCTGGGGCCCGCAGAACTGCGGCCATGCCCAGTGGTCTTTCCGGTCCATGATCGCCATCAGCTTTTCTCGGAACTGGTCGTTGGACAAGGGCTTCATGGTGTTCTCCATTGCATCGACATCATCGATTCGCTAGAATCGGCTCTCCGATGGAACCGGTCACTCTTCAGAGCACGGAAGACATCTTCACATTGCTCGCCGCGGTGTCGCTGAAAGGCCAAGGCCTGACGACCGAGTGCCTCCTCGACAAAGTCCTGGATGAAGGATTCACGGAACCCATTTACCTCTCGGCGACTGGTGAAGATCCCGACGCCTATTACCAGGGCAAGCCCAATGCCTGGGCGGTCTATCAGATCCGGGAGTGGAAGCGCGTCATGATGATCTCCGGCGGCCCCGGAAAGGAACGGCGCGTCCAGATCACGGAAACACCCTGAATCATTCCACGCGCGGACCCTGAGCCACCTGCAGGGGGGTCCGATGGCGGATCCCGCACTGTAGGTGCAGTGTAGGGGGTCCGTGTCCGAAAGTGCAAGTGGGCCGGGCGTTGGCGTTGCATTTAGGACGGGCGCGGCCTACAATCGTGACATGACCAAGTTGGTGATCCCCCGTGACGAAAACGAACTGATGCTCATCACGAGCCTGCTGGAAGGGAACGGAATTGATTTTCACGTGCAGAACGAGTACTTCGGCGGCCTGTACCCCGGGCTCAACATCTTTCCTTTTAACGAGCGGGTCATCCTCGTCGCCGACGCCGACTTCGATCGCGCCTCGCTGTTGGCGCGCGATTTCCTCGAATCCATTCAGGACACGCCTCGGCAGGGAGGGCAGGTCGGGTAGGGCTGCGGTCAGTACCACCCGCCGACCAAGGCGTCCTCTTCGAAGTAGAGATAGCGGTGCTTGACAGTGGCGCTGTCGATCCAATCCTCGAAGACCCACAGTTCACGGCGTACGCCAGCGTCGGTATAGGTTACGTCAATTTTGTACGGAGAGCCCCAGCTCTTCAGGACCTGCTCGCGGCTCATGCCCACGACCACCCTCTTCTGGGCGATGGCATCCTCCAGGGTCGGATACTTGTAGTACGGAAGGAAGCGCCACGTCACCATCCCCAGGAGGATCAGCCCGAAGAACGCGTACACGGCCGTGCGCACGGAGCGTCGGCACAGGTAGGGGACGTCCTTCAGGCCGAGCGCATTCGGCGTTGCCATGCCGGTAATCTAACAGCGTGTCTTCGGCGGGGTCAAGCGTCCCGGCTCAGTCCTGACGCGTATGTACGTTGAAGTTGAGTCCAACCCCAACTGCGGCGACTCGGTGTTCCTCCGTTTCCGCGAATTGGGCCCGGCGCGTCCGGTCGGGCAGGTGCGGGTGTACGACCGGGTCTCCACCGGTGAGTGGTGCTGGGTGACCGGCTGGCAGGATGATGCGTTGGCGCCGTGCTGTCTGGCCGTGGCCCAGCCCGTCGAAGACTCGGGCGCCGGCGTGGTCTATCTGGTGTCAGGGGGCAATTGGGGCCTCCGGTTGAAGCCGCTCGAGTCAAGCGAGGCCTGGAACCTGGAGAACCCGCGGCAATGTGGCGAAGCCTATCTGCTCCTGGCGGACCCTCGCGACATCATGGGGCGAAGCCTATCTGCTCCTGGCGGACCGCCGCGATGTGCGGTTCGCCGACGAAGTCGGCTGAATTACGGCGCGTAGCGTGGGAGGGGGACCTTCTTCTTGGGTGGTTCGGGAGGTGGCGGGAGGGAGGCGGCCTTTGATGAGAAGGGATTGATCATTGATTCGTGCGTTAGCTTGTGATGGTCTTTAATGAGCTGGAGACTGTCCACCGCGATCTCGACACGGTTGACATTCTCGTTCAGGGTGATGCGGGGAGGAAACGGCTCGGCGGTGTAGAGACGGTACGAGAGCGCCCAGGCGTAATCCTCCTTGTTCCGTTCCTTGATTAGACGGAGCGCCTCCTTGGAGGTTTCGTTCTGGAGCATGATGATGAACAGGTTCGACCGGTAGGTCGGGGCGTCGTCGGCCAGCGAGGGCTTGAATTCGGGGATGAGCTTCGGGACCTCCTTCAGCGGGACTGCGAGCGGGACGGCGACCGGGCCTTCGACGGAGCCCGTGATCGGATCGGGGCTCAAGAACTCGATGTCCACGAGTTTGACGATGAGGGTGGGGGTGTCGGAATTCGGTTTCTCTTCTCTGGCATACTGGAACGAATACCGCACATGGGTCTTGTCCCGGACGTACAGATACACGTCCTCGCCGACAGCGCCCGGGATCTGATCCTTCAAGACATTTTCCCACTCGTCGTACGAAAAATACCTGTAGACCCGAAGGGCAGCGGACCTGTCGCGGATCTTCTGTGGCGGGCCGAGCTTGGCACGGAGTTCTTCCTGCGTCAAGCCCAGATAGCCATCCGAAAAGAAGGCTCCGGCGAGAGCGGTGGAGGGCGCGGCGATCCACGCGACCCACCCAGCAAGTAGCAGCACGACCGTTCTCATCTCCGGCCCCAGCGGTTTCGCAAATCCTACGGAGAGGGCCCCGTATTGTCAAGGCAGTAACCTTGCCAAGGAGGGACCTATCCGGTATAGTCCCCAAGTGATGGTAACGAACGGTTTCCTCGGCCTGGAGCGCATCTTGCGGAGCCGGATTGCCATCCTCGACGGGGCGATGGGCACCATGATTCAGGCCCATCGGCTGGACGAGGCGGGCTTTCGCGGGCGCCAGTTCGCCGACCACCGTTCTGATCTGAAAGGATGCAACGACCTCCTGTGCCTCACCAGGCCGGAGCTCGTCGAGGCGATCCACCGCCAGTATCTGGAGGCCGGTGCCGATATCATCGAGACCAACACGTTCAACTCCACGTCCATCTCGATGGCGGACTACAAGCTGGAGGCGCACGTCTACGACTTGAACCTGGCCGGCGCAAGGGTCGCCCGCCACGCTGTCGATGCGGCGATGGCGCACGATCCGAAACGACCACGGTTCGTGGCGGGCGCGATCGGCCCGACCAACCGCACCGCCTCGATGTCTCCCCAAGTCAATAACCCCGCCTTCCGGGCCGTCACGTTCGATCAATTAGGTGATGCCTACACCGAGCAGGTCCGAGGGCTTCTCGACGGGGGCGTGGATCTGCTGCTGGTCGAGACCGTGTTCGACACGCTGAACTGCAAGGCCGCGTTGTTCGCCATCGACCAGTTTTTCGCGGCGAAGGGGCGGCGCGTACCCGTCATGGTCTCGGTGACGATCACAGATCGGAGCGGACGCACGCTCTCCGGCCAGACCGTAGAGGCGTTTTGGACCTCGATCGCCCACATGCCCCTGCTGAGCGTGGGGATCAACTGCGCGCTCGGGGCCAAGCAGATGCGCCCGTACCTCGAGGAGCTGGCGCAGATTGCGCCGGTCTATATCAGTTGCTATCCCAATGCCGGGTTGCCGAATGCGTTCGGCGGGTTCGATGAGACGCCAGAGATCATGTCCGCCGATCTCCGGGAGTTTGCGGAGCGAGGCTGGCTCAACATCGTCGGCGGCTGCTGCGGGACCACGCCCGCGCATATCAAAGCCATCGCGGAGGCGGTCCGGAAGTTCGCGCCCCGCACGCCGGCGACCGCAGAGCCCTACACCCGCTTAAGCGGCCTGGAGGCGTTGACGATTCGTCCGGACACGAACTTTGTCAACATCGGGGAGCGGACCAACATCACCGGCTCGCCCAAGCTGATTCTGGGCGGAGACTACGAGGGCGCTCTGGCGATCGCCCGGCAACAGGTGGAGGGCGGGGCGCAGATTGTTGACGTGAACATGGATGAAGCGATGCTGGACTCCAAGGAGGCGATGGTCAAGTTCCTGAACCTCGTCGCCGCCGAGCCGGACATCGCTCGCGTGCCAGTCATGATTGACAGCTCGAAGTGGGAGGTCATCGAGGCCGGGCTCAAGTGCGTGCAGGGCAAGGGCATCGTCAACTCGATCAGCCTGAAGGAAGGGGAGGAGGCTTTCAAGCGCCATGCGCGGCTGATCAAGCGGTACGGCGCGGCCGTCGTCGTGATGGCGTTCGACGAGGCAGGACAGGCCGACACGCTGGACCGCAAGGTGGAGATCTGCACGCGCGCGTACCGCATCCTGACCGAGGAAATTGGCTTCCCGCCGCAGGACATCTTCTTCGATCCGAACATCCTCACGGTCGCCACCGGCATCGAGGAGCACAGCACCTACGCCGTCAACTTCATCGAGGCGACCCGCCGGATCAAAGCGACGCTCCCGGGCTGCAAGGTCAGTGGGGGTGTGAGCAATATCTCGTTTTCGTTTCGCGGCAACCACGTCGTTCGGGAGGCGATGCACGCTGCCTTCCTCTATCACGCGATCCGCGCCGGCCTTGACATGGGGATCGTCAACGCTGGGCAGCTCGCGGTGTACGAGGAGATCCCCAAGGATCTGCTCGAACTCGTGGAAGATGTCCTGCTCAACCGGCGTCCTGACGCGACCGAGCGGCTGGTGGCCTTCGCCGAGACCGTCAAACAGAAGGGTAAGGCGGCCGTGCCGGAAGACGCCTGGCGGAAGGGCCTCGTCGAAGAGCGGCTGTCGCATGCCCTCGTGAAGGGCATCGTGGAGTACATCGAGGCGGATGTCGAAGAGGCGCGGCGCAAATACCCCAAGCCGCTCGATGTGATCGAAGGCCCGCTGATGGCGGGGATGAACATCGTGGGTGATCTCTTCGGCTCCGGCAAGATGTTTTTGCCTCAAGTCGTCAAGAGCGCCCGCGTGATGAAAAAAGCCGTCGCGTACCTCCAGCCGTTCATGGAGGCCGAAAAGGAACGCACGGGCCGGAGAGAAGCGCAGGGGAGGATTCTCCTGGCGACCGTGAAGGGGGATGTGCACGACATCGGCAAAAACATTGTGGGCGTCGTCCTCGGTTGCAACAACTACGAGGTGATCGATCTTGGCGTGATGGTGCCCTGCGACAAGATCCTCGCGACCGCCCGCGAGCGAGGTGTCAATATCATCGGCCTCAGCGGTCTGATCACCCCTTCGCTGGATGAGATGGTGCATGTGGCGCGGGAGATGGCCCGGGAAGGCTTTGCGGTGCCGCTCCTGATCGGCGGCGCGACGACGAGCAAGGCCCACACGGCCGTGAAGATCGCGCCCGCGTACGAGCAGCCCGTCGTCCACGTGCTGGACGCCTCGCGTGCGGTGGGGGTGGTGGGCGCGCTGATGAGCCCGGAGCAGCAGGCGACGTTCGCGGATCGCAACCGGCGCGATCAGGAGCAGGTGCGGCACGCGCATAAGGAGCGCGGGGAAAAGACCTTGCTCACGCTGGCCGAGGCCCGCGAGCGAAAGACACCGATCGCGTGGCGCGCGGCGGACATCCCCCAACCGGCCTTCACCGGCGTCCGTGTGTTGGATCGGTTTCCGCTCGAACAGATCGTGCCGTTCATTGACTGGTCACCGTTCTTTCATACCTGGGAGCTGCGCGGGCGCTATCCCAAGATCCTGGAGGACCCGACCGTCGGCCCGAGGGCCAAGGAATTGTTCGACGACGCGCAGAAGTTGCTGAAGGAGATTGTTGGCAAGAAGCTCCTGGCGGCGCGGGCGGTATACGGCTTCTTCCCGGCCAACAGCGTCGGCGACGATATCGAGCTGTACCAAGACGAATTCCGATCGAAGGTGCTGGCGACTTTTCACACGCTCCGCCAGCAGATGCCGAAGCCGCCGGACCAGTCCAATCATGCGCTGGCCGATTTCATCGCGCCGAAGTCCACGGGCCTCAAGGATTACCTGGGCGCGTTCACGGTCACCAGCGGCATGGGGCTTGAGGCGCTCTGCGAGCGCTTCGAGAAGGAGCACGACGACTACAACTCGATCATGGCCAAGGCGCTGGCCGACCGGCTGGCGGAGGCCTTCGCCGAGCTGTTGCACAAGAAGGCACGCGAGGAGTGGGGCTACGGCAAAGGGGAGGGGCTCAGCAGCGAAGACCTGATTCGGGAACGGTATCGCGGGATCCGGCCGGCGCCCGGCTATCCGGCCTGCCCGGACCACACCGAGAAGCGCATTCTCTTTGATCTGTTGCAGGCGGAGAAGCACGCCGGGATCACGCTGACGGAAACGTTTGCGATGCTACCGGCCAGCTCGGTGAGCGGGCTCTACTTTGCTCACCCAGGGGTAAAGTATTTCGCCGTGGGGAAAATTGGCCGCGACCAGGTGCTGGAGTATGCGCGGCGGAAACAAATGGACGTGGGCGCAATCGAGCGCTGGCTGGGACCCAATCTGAATTACGATCCGGCCACGACATCTTAGAAAGGCTGGGCCAGCGGCAAGGGGAGGAGAGTCATCAGGGCGATGCCAGCGGCGAGCCCGCTCGCGAGCGCGTAAGATATAAGGAGACAGGCAACTTTTCTGATGGTGGATTCGGCTGGCCTGGTGCGAGGTCGTAGAAAAGTAGCCTGTCCCCCTTTTCTCGGTCAGCATTCTTACCGCTTCAGCAGGCCGAAGATCACGAGGAAGGCTAGCGTGCCGACGGCGCACGAGACGAGGCTGACGGGTACTCCCGATCGGAGCCACATGCGGAACGTAATGGGGTAGCCGGCGCGCTCGGACAGCGCGATCGTGAGGATATTGGCGCTGGCCCCGATGGGTGTGCCATTGCCCCCAAAACCCGCACCAATCGCCAGGGCCCACCACAACGGCTCCATACTTGGTCCTTGTGCCTCCAGCCCCTTGATGATCGGAATCATGGCGACCACGAACGGAATATTGTCTACGATCGCGGACAGCAGCGCGGCGACCCACAGGAGCAGTACAGCCGTCAGCAAGACATGCGATCCGGCGAAACCAGCAATGGCGTGCGCAGCGGCTTTCAGCACGCCTGCCGCTTCCAGCCCGCCGACGGCGAGAAAAAGAGAAGTGAAGAAGAGAAGCACGTTCCAATCCACTGCCTTGAGGAGATCTCCGGGATTCGGCAGGAGCCAGGCCATCGCCAAGGCGACGCCAAGAAAGGTGATGACGGCTAACTGGAGATGCAACGCATCTTGGAGCGTGAACAGCACGAGCATGAGGCCCAGCACAACCAACAACTTGGTCAGGCCGGCGCCGTCCTTTATCGAGTCACGCGGTCGCATGGACGAAAGATCGGTAGGCTGGCCAGAGCGTTCCTGAAGCTCGGTCGCGAATAGCCAGCGAATCGTCCAAAGTGTCGGGTAGTAGGTGACGAGCACAATGGGTAGAAGGACGATCAGAAAATCGTTGAACGTGAGCCCTGCGGCTGATCCGATCAGAACATTCGGGGGATCGCCGATCAAGGTCGCGGTCCCTCCAACGTTGGACAAGAACGCCTCGCCCATCAGCAACGGCACCGGGTTGACCTTGAGGTGAGCCGCAACCATGATCGTGACGGGCGCGATTAACAGAATGACGGTGGCATTATTGAAAAGCATGGAAATGATCGTCGTCAGTCCTCCCAAGACTGCCAGCACTCGCACCGGGCTGCCTCCTGCCTTCTGCACGGCGAGTACGGCCAGCGCCTCAACAGCGCCGGTATTTCGGATCATGGCCATGAGCATCATCATGCCGAGGAGCAGTCCTAGCGTGTTGAAGTCGATGGCGGCGAGCGCTTGCCCTTGCGTGTAGAACCCCATCGCCAATCCCACGGCGAGCATCACGGCGGCGCCGACCCACACGACGATGGTGCGGTGGACCCAATCCGTCAGGAGGACGGCGATGGTGATGAGGAAGATGAGGCTGGAGACCCAGGCGGCCGCCACGGCTCAGTCGTGGCCTTCCGCCAACAGCCGATACGCCTCGCGGTATCGCGAGCTGGTTTGCGCGATGACGTTGGTGGGGAGATGGGGTGCGGGAGGCTGCTTGTCCCAGTTGAT
>VBOO01000157.1 GCA_005877505.1 Nitrospirota bacterium | reverse complement strand
GAGCGAAAAGCCAGGAGAGCGAGTGAAGTGCCCCAATGGGCATGAGGGTCAGATGACTGCTATGCAGGCGCAGCCGTCGGAAAGACCTTCTAGTCCTCAGCCGGGGTGGATGTGCAAAGTCTGTGGGGCTATCGTCATGCGCTGCATCTGCGATTGGCCGCTGTACCGTGACCCTTCCACCCTTATCTTTGAGGATTGCAGGAATCCGGACTGCTTGTTGGCGAAAAAGACTCTCCCAGAAGCAAGTCAGAACACCTCATAGTGTCCCCTAGCGAGACCATTGGGACCGGCCAGGCGCGTCATGGGTGACAGACCCTGCCCCACGTTCTCGGCGCGCACGCATGTGACGGCCTCATTGACCGCGTCCACATCTTACTGGCTCAGTTTTACTGCCCTCCGTCGATGATGCTCGCGACCCGGACCAGTTCATCGTCGAAATGCGCGGCTGGCTGGCCCCATCGGTAGATGAACTCATGGACGCCGGGTTCTTCCGGGATCAGGATTCGGATGACCCGGTTCTGTCCCTGCATGACGAGCAGGCGTTCTTGCCGCTCGATGCGGATCCGGCAGTTCGATGAGAGCATCGCGGTGATTTGAACGGGGGACCAGTAGACCTCGCCGTAGACGAAGCAGGCCTGTGGCATGCTGCTCTGGACAGGGATCGCAAGCCCGCCAGTGGCGAATGTTCCGGCAAGAATCACAGCGGCAAGGACCATGGGGCCCTCCTGGGTAGGGCATACTGGTCACACGATTCATACCTTAGCGTGAGCTTTCAGCAGATTACCTAGCGGCCAGAATGATCGCCAATCGAGTAAAACCTTGAGTCGCGCGGGGGAAATACCTGTACCAGGCCCAGTAATCCATGACGAACTGGTGGGGGCCTCCCGGTCGCCAGAGCGTCATGGCCAGCGACCATCACACACCTTTTCCTATCGCCTAAAGGTGTATTTTTTGCGGCTGGCATGACCTGTTCAGCGCATTCGAACGCTTACGCGTCGCTCTTCAGCCACTGGTCGCGGGGCGTCCGGCGCCGCTCCCGGCGGCTGCCGACATCAGGCCGCATGACATAGCGGTAAGGACCGCGCGCGGCCGTGATCTGGTGCCACCCGCCACCGGCTTTCACATCATAGACCCCGATGTACCCGCCTTTGAGCAGTTCAAATGGCTTTTTGATACGCTTTCTGTAATCGAACTGCGTGCTGCCTTTCTTTCGGAACGACTCGAACCAGGCTGGATAGACAAAGTCAGAGACGAGGGTCCCGTCGATCCTGTACCCAAACTCGTCCGCTTGGCAGGCATCGCAGACTTCATACGCATACAGAACGCCGGACTTGTCGCTCAATTCAACAAAGGCCGTCAAGTTAATGTCGGGATCGGCGAGCATCTCCAGCAATTCGTGGCTGGCCGTCACCGTCCACTGAAAGCCGAGGTTGATATCGCTACCGGCGAATACTTTTGCCAGGGGTAGACCAGCGTTGGTGACATCGTGATAGCCGAGGGCTCCGGCCTGATCAGCGTTATCCACTATGGTGAGCCACCACGATCGAGCCGGCGGCTTGGCTCTATTCGGCACGAAGATGAGATCAGCATCAATACCCCAGGCCGGCGCAAAATCCCGATGCACCTGAGTCTGAAGCGCTGGAACCGCCGCTTTAACCACGCTGTCCCTGAGGACAGTGCTGGCGTTGATGATGGCGACATTGATGTAGGCCATGGATGCCCTCCCGCGCAGCATGTCTTTACAGACACTGCCATGTTGTTTATTAGTATCACAGATGCGCCTGATGGGGGTGGTGCGATAACAAGTGGCGGGGCAGGGCGTTTATCGCCAAGGAAGGAGGAGTCCGATGGTGAGGAAGGCATTCAAACTCGCAGGGGCCGGATGCATTGCCGTTATCTTTCTCGTCGCGTCGTTTCTTCTTGTCGTCAAATCGGCACCGTCACTCACGGGCGTGCACGAGGCGCATGCCGCAGCAACGGCACCTGTTACAGCCGCAGCATGGGCGGCTCCTCTCGCTGACCTGATTAAGCTCCTTGTCTCGAAATTCCGGTCAGATGATAACAAAGCGGATGTGGAAGATCTAATTAAAACGCTGGAACTGGACGTGAAAGCCCTAAAGCCCCTGCCTTTCCTCTTGCTCCAGACACGTGACTTCAGACGCAAGGCATTGGACCTCAATAGCCAAGTGCTGATGGGCGGGAGGAGCGAAGCGAAGGCCGACTCCCTCTGGAATCAGATCAATGACCTCACCCACGAGTTAGGACAGAAATATGACAGTGTCTATGGGGTCGACTCAGCACGGGCCATTTTATCGTCCACTAGCGGCTTTCAAGAAATCTATGACAACGCGAAGCAGGCGCTCAGCACGATGAATGTCAAACTGTCCAGTGTGACTCCGACTTCAACTTCTTTGAGGAAACAAGCAGCCCTCAAAGACAGCGAAGTCAATCTGAAGGATATCACCACACTCGCTCAATTTCCAGAATACCTGACAGTGGAGCGCATCACCAGGATGATCGACGGATATGATGAACTCGTCACTGATGTGAAGAAGACTCTTGGATCCCCGAAAGCGAAAGTTTTAGACGCTACCGATGAAGGAAAGATCCTGCCGATAAGCGATACGGCCGCCACGCTACGAGCGCGCGAACCAGCACCACCGGGGAAACCTCAGCGCAAAGAGAAGCCTCGAAGGGACCCTGAATATTTGGTGAAACTGCGCAGCGAGATCAGTAAGCCTGTCCCGCTGCCGAGTTGGGCTTTGCCGGAGAGGAGCACCGCCATGCCTGCAAAACAAGTTGACAGGTCAGCTCTAGTTTTCATGGCTACCGCCGCATGCATTGCCTTTGGGGGGGCAGGGGGAATCAGTGGATGGCTGTTACACAGATTGCGCGTCGTCAGGAAGATTCAGCAGCTCGCTCTGACGCTAGGACATCCTGAACACAAAGAGGTGCTCATGAGCGCGTTAAAGGAGCTGCGCTGATCAGTACGCCGTCGCGCCGAAAAAACGACGGATACGCGAGCCCAGGGTCTTCCTCCGGTGCTCCACGCCCTCTCTCGGCTCGACCCGCTGCCCGAGGTTTTCCTGGATGGCCTCCAACTCAGATTTTCGTTCCGCCAACACCGTGCCGATCCGCTCCGCGAGGAGGGGATTCCCCATGATCGGGCGCTCGAGTGCCGCTTTGGTGATGACCACCACTTCCAGCTTCGTCTGCGCGACGACGGTGGCCGAGCGCGGCTCGCCGGTCAGCAACGACATCTCGCCGAAGAACTGCATCGCGTTGAGCGTCGCAACTGTTGCGAGCTTGTCCCCTTCGCCTCTGCGAACCTCGGCCGTCCCCGCCAGGATGATGAAGAATTCCGCCCCCGCATCGCCCTGCCGGACGACGGCCTCGCCCGGCAAGTAGACCCTCTCCGCGGCCCGCTGGGCGATGGATTCCAGATCCTCCGGACTGAGAACCGAGAGAAAGTCGATCCGGCGCAGGGCTTCGAGGATCCGTTCCCGCTTGGCCGCCATCGCCTCGCGTTCGTCCTCCGTCTTCGTGATGTGGATCGTGCGCTGCGGGAACGGGATCTCGATGCCGTGCCGCTGGAAGGCGTACCAGATGTACGACAAGACCTGCCCCTCCAGGGCCCCCGCATGCCCGTAGTCCTTGCCCCAGAACGTCAGGCGATATTGGATGCTGGAGTCCTTGTAGGCCGCTACGAAGGCCTGCGGCTCAGGATCATTGAGGACGCCGGGGACCGCCTTCGCCGTCTCGACCAGCACGGTCTGCACCTGCAAGGGAGGCGTTGCGTAGCTGGCATCCACCCACACGGTCCGCGCGTGTCTCGGGGTGGGCTTGTTGTAATTCAAGATCTCCTGCTGGGCGACGAGGTTGTTGGGAATCATGACGAGATCGTCCGTGGGCGTCAGGATCGTCACATGACCCAGATCCACCTTGATGACCCGCCCCACCTGGCCGGCCAAGCGCACCCAGTCCCCCACCCGCACCAGCTTGCCAAGCATGATCCCGGCAAAGAACCGCTTCAGGGTGTCCTGCAGCGCAAAGCCGATGACGGCCGTTGCGGCGGTCGGGATGGCCACCAGCGCTATCACGTTGATGCCCATGACTATCCTGAGACAAATGATGCTCGCGACCGCCAGCCCGGTGAGCACGAACAGCAGCCGCAGCAGATCCGGGATGTAGAGTCCTTTCTTGATGATGAGGTAGTCTTCGAGGAAGAGAACATCCATCGCCTTCAGGAATAAGAAGGCGGTGCCGAGATAGACGGCGAATTTCGTCCACAGGTAGACCCCTTCCCAGAGGTCGACCCATCCGACCAGTTCGCTGTCATTCAAGATCAACAGGATATAGAGCACGAAGGTGACAACGTAGACCGTGAAGAAGCTGCGCGGGG
>VBOO01000100.1 GCA_005877505.1 Nitrospirota bacterium | reverse complement strand
GGACATTATGGAGCCCACGCCCGAGACGATGGACGCCTTAATGAAGCTCAACTTAGCCGCCGGGGTGGACGTCGAAATCAAACTATAAGGATGAAGGTGGAAGGATGAAGGCAGCAGTGTTGGTGCTGCTATGACCGACGGGTTGCTGGGCCAGAAACTCGGCATGACCCAGGTGTTTCTCGACAGCGGGCGGGCAGTGCCCGTCACCGTGATCGAGGCTGGCCCCTGCCGCGTGTCGCAGGTCAAAACGAAGGACCGGGATGGGTATAGCGCGGTCCAGTTGGCGTACCGGGAACAGCCGGACCGAAAGGTATCCAAGCCGGTCAAGGGGCACTTTGCCAAGGCCAACCTGCCTGCGCACCGGCACGTGCGCGAATTTCGCGCCACAGGCGAGGTCCGGGTCGGTGCGACCGTGACGGTGAGCCTGTTTACCAAAGGCGAGTTGGTGGACGTCGTGGGGGTCTCCAAGGGCAAGGGGTTCCAAGGCGTGGTGAAGCGGCACCATTTTGCGGGCGGCCCGGAGTCGCACGGGTCCATGTTCCATCGCGCGCCTGGTTCAATCGGCAGCAGCTCCTCCCCCTCGCGGGTCTGGAAGAACAAGCGGTTGCCCGGGCACATGGGGGCTGTGCGCGTCACCGCCCAAGCGCTCCAGGTCGTCGACGTCCGGCCTGAGGAGCATCTGCTCTTCGTGCGTGGAGCCGTCCCGGGCGCCCGCGGCAGCCTGGTGGCCATCCAGAAGTCGAAGCAGGCCTCCTAAGTGAGTTCCGGACCCGTGCCCACGATCGATATCGTCGACTTGAACCGGCGGAAGGTGGGGGCGGCCGAGCTCAGCCCCGAAGTCTTTGGCGTGGAGGTCAAGCCGCCCGTCCTCCATGAAGTGGTCGTCATGCAGGAGGCGAACCGTCGCCGTGGAACGGCCTCCACGAAGACGCGCAGCCTGGTCAGCGGGACAGGTCGGAAGCCGTACAAGCAGAAGCATACCGGCCGGGCCCGGGCAGGCTCCATCCGGTCCCCTGTGTGGCGCCATGGCGGGATCGTGTTCGGGCCTCACCCGCGCGACTACGGATACTCGATGCCCAAAGGGAAGGTGCGGGGGGCCGTGTGTGCGGCCCTCTCTGCCAAAGTCCGGGACGGGGCGTTCTTGGTCTTGGAGGATCTGCCCGAAACCGATGGCAAGACAAAATCGCTCGGTGCGATGCTGAAGGTGTTGGGCCTCAGAGGGAGAACGATGATCGTGTCCGGGGTCGAGCAGGAGCGGCTTCGCCGGGCCGCGGCCAACCTGCCGCTCGTCACGGTCGTCCCGCCGGAAGGGGTCAATGTCCGGGATCTGCTCCTGCACGACACGGTGCTGATCGCGCGGCGGGATTTGGCGAGGCTCGAGGAGGCCTGGGCATGACCCGCGAGGCGTTCGACGTCATCATACGCCCCCTGCTGACCGAGAAGCTGACCGACATGCGGGAAACTCAGCGCAAGATCAGCCTCCTGGTGCGGGCCGACGCCAACAAGGTGGAGATCAAGAAGGCGACCGAGCGGGCCTTGAACGTCAAGGTGGAGAAGGTCAGTGTGATGAACGTCGGCGGGAAGTTCCGCCGGATTGGGCGGATGGTGGGCAAGAAGCCGGATTGGAAAAAGGCGATCGTGACGCTGAAGCCAGGCGAGAAGCTGGAGATCTTCGAGGGCGTCTGAGCCTGAGTGTCGTGGAGCACGTGGATGGGGATTAAAACCTTTCGGCCGACCTCACCGGGCCGGCGGCAGATGACGGTGCTGACCGCCGAGGAGTTGAGCCCTGTCAAGCCCGAGAAGCGCTTGCTGGAGTACATCAAGGGTACCGGGGGGAGAAACAACCAGGGGCGCCTTTCGGTCCGGCATCATGGGGGCGGGCACAAGCGGCTCTATCGGCGCATCGACTTCAAGCGCGACAAGGCCGGGATCCCGGCGCGTGTGCACGCGATCGAGTACGATCCCAACCGCTCGGCCCGCATCGCGTTGTTGCATTATACCGATGGGGAGAAGCGCTACATCCTGGCGCCCGAGGGGTTGCGGGTCGGAGATCGACTGCAATCCGGCGTCGATGCGGAGGTCCGGGTGGGCAACGCGCTGCCGCTGGCGCAGATCCCGACCGGGACCCTCGTGCACAACGTGGAACTGAAACCCGGACGGGGCGGGCAGTTGATCCGTAGCGCGGGCGCCTCGGCTCAGGTGATGGGACGGGAAGGGGACTATGTCCAGCTCCGTCTCAAGTCCGGGGAGATGCGGAAGGTCTTGATCGCCTGTCAGGCCACGGTCGGCCAGGTCGGCAACACCGATCACGAGAACATCACGATCGGGAAAGCGGGCCGGCAGCGGTGGAAGGGGCGGCGGCCTCATGTCCGCGGCGTCGCCATGAATCCTGTCGATCATCCCCATGGGGGTGGCGAAGGAAAATCGGGGGCCGGGAATCCTCATCCGGTGTCGCCCTGGGGCCAGAAGGCCAAAGGCTACAAGACCCGGCGGACGAAAAGAACCGGGAAATTCATCATCGCGAGGCGGAAGGCATAGCATGCCGCGATCAGTGTCCAAAGGGCCGTTCGTCGATGCCCGCTTGCTGAGCCGGATCGAACAGATGAATAGCGGCGGCGAGAAGAAGATTCTCAAGACCTGGTCGCGCCGGTCGACGATTGTGCCTGAAATGATCGGCCATACGGTGGCGATTCACAACGGCAAAAAATTCATTCCGATCTACATCACGGAGAACATGGTCGGACACAAGCTGGGTGAATTCTCGCCGACCAGGTTCTTCAAAGGGCACGGCGCCGTCAAGACCGAAAAAGCCGTGGCGCTCAAATAGGAACACGCAGGCGATGACAGAAGCAAAGGCAACGCTGCGCTATGTACGGATGTCCCCCCGGAAGACAAGGCCGGTGACGGATCTGATTCGAGGATGCCCGGTCAGCGACGCCCTGGCCCTGCTCCGCTTCACCCCCCGGGCGGCGGCGAAGGTCGTGCGGAAAGTCCTCCTGTCCGCGGTGGCGAACGGCCAGCAGCCGGGTAAGGAGCTGGGGGATGCGGACAGCCTGCGCGTCAGTCGGGCCTGGGTCGATGTCGGCCCCACCTTCAAGCGGTTTCAGCCGCGCGCGCAGGGTCGGGCGTTTGCGATTCACAAGCGGACGAGCCACATTACTATCGTCGTCGCGCCGGTTGAGGCCACAGGCACCAAGAAGACGAAGGGCTAGCCGGACATGGGCCAGAAATCACATCCGGTCGGATTGCGGCTCGGCTACGTCAAGCCGTGGAGCTCGCGGTGGTATGCGGACCGCGACTACGCCAAGATCCTGCACGAAGACATCCGCGTCCGCAAGACGGTCAAGAGCAAGCTCTACCACGCGGGTGTGTCGAAGGTGGAGATCGAACGCTCCGGGGACCAAGTGACGGTCATCATTCATACGGCCCGGCCCGGGATCATCATCGGGCGCAAGGGCACGGAGGTGGACAAGCTCAAGGCTGATCTGGAGAAGATGATCAGCCGTCAGGTCTACATCACCATCAAGGAGATCAAGAAGCCGGAGCTCGACGCGCAACTGGTCACGGAAAATATCGCCGTGCAACTCGAGAAGCGTGTGGCGTTCCGCCGAGCCATGAAGCGGAGCGTCGCCTCGGCCCTCCGCCTGGGCGCGCAGGGCATCAAGATTCGGTGCTCGGGCCGGCTGGCCGGGGCTGAGATCGCCCGGACCGAGTGGTATCTGCAGGGCCGTGTGCCGCTGCATACCCTCCGGGCCGACATTGACTACGGGTTCGCGGAGGCCCATACCACGATGGGACAGATCGGCATCAAGGCCTGGATCTACAAAGGGGAGATCCTGCCTGCCGTGGCGCACGGCAAGGCGGCAGGTGAGCTAGAACGGCGGTAGGAGGACGACTTCGTGCTCGCTCCCAAGAAGGTCAAACATCGAAAGATGCAGAAGGGGCGCATGCGGGGCAAGGCTTACCGCGGGTGCCAGGTGATGCTCGGCGAGTACGGTCTCAAGGCGCTCGAGCCGGGCTGGATCACGAACCGGCAGCTTGAAGCGGCCCGGATCGCCATGACGCGCCATGTCAAGCGCGGCGGCCGAGTCTGGGTCCGCATCTTCCCGGACAAGCCGATCACCAAGAAGCCGGCCGAGACCCGTATGGGCAAGGGCAAGGGGAATCCCGAATACTGGGTGGCCGTGGTGAAGCCCGGGCGCATCCTGTACGAAATGGACGGTGTCACGCCGGAAGTGGCCCAGGAGGCCCTCCGCTTGGCGGCGCATAAATTGCCGGTAGCGACGATGTTCGTCGCCAGGAAGTTCATGTAGCCATGGAAGCACACACGATCCACGTCAAGAACCTGCGGGGCCTGACGACCGTGGAATTAGAGGAAAAGGTCAAGGAATTGAAGAAGGAATTGTTCAACCTCAGGTTTCAGTTTGTCGCCGGCCGGGCTGAAAATCCGGCCAAAATG
>VBOO01000099.1:6871-7897 GCA_005877505.1 Nitrospirota bacterium | reverse complement strand
TTCGAGACAAGGAGCTTAATCAGATCAACGAGAGGAGCTGCCCATTCTGCGGCTGTAACAGGTGCCGTTGCTGCGGCATGCGCCTCGTGCACGCCTGTGAGTAACGGTGCCGATTTGACGAGAATAAGAAACGACGCGACGAGAAAGTTAATGGCAATGCATCCGACCCCTGCGAGTTTAAATGCCTTCCTCACCATCGGACTCCTCCTTCCTTGGCAATAAATGCCCTGGCCTGCCCCTTGTTTTCGCACCACCCCCACCCGGCGCATCTGGGATACTAATAAACGACATGTCAGTGTCTGTAAAGAGAAGCTGGGCGGGAGGGTGACCATGGCCTACATTTGTTGAATTGAGCGACTAGTCGGGCGTTCTGTATGCGTATGAAGTCTGCGATGCCTGCCAAGCGAAAGAGTTTGGGTACAGAATCGACGGGACCCTCGTCTCTGACTTTGTCTATCCAGCCTGGTTCGAGTTGTTCCGAAAGAAACACAGCACGCAGTTCGATTGGCTGAAGAGCGACGCGGAAGCGTTCGAATGCGCTGAACAGGTCATGCCATCCGAAAAAAATACACCTTTGGGCGATAGGAAAAGGTGTGTGATCAGAGTCAATTAATCTCTGGGGCTAAGGAAGTCACCCTCGAACAGCGAGGGTAACCGGGCGGGAATTTCATTCCCTTTTCTTAACAGTTTATTTTCCCCTGGGTCATCCAACTGAAGATGCACGATCCTCCTTAGCCCCTCCGACCCCTTCCCAGACTTGTCCCAGCCGCCATGGTCGCTTGCCGTGACGCTCTGGCGACCGGGTGGTCCCCCCAGTTCGTCATGGATTACTGGGCTCGGTACAGGTATTTCCCCCTTGCGACTCAAGATTTCACCCGATTGGCGATCATCCTGGCCGCTAGGTAACCTACTGAAAGCTCGAGCTAAAGCATGAATCGTGTGACCAATATGCCCCATCCAGGAGGCCTCCATGGTCCTTGCCGCTCTGATTCTTGCCGGAACACTCGCCACTGGCGGGTTTGCGAT
>VBOO01000099.1:0-6830 GCA_005877505.1 Nitrospirota bacterium | reverse complement strand
ACGGCGAGGTCTTCTGGTCCCCCGTTCAAATCACGGCGATGCTCTCATCGCACTGCCGGATCCGTATCGAGCGGCAAGAACGCCTGCTCGTCATGCAGGGACAGAACCGGGTCATCCGAATCCTGATCCCGGAAGAACCCGGCGTCCATGAGTTCATCTACCGATGGGGCCGGCCAGCCGCGCATTTCGACGATGAACTGGTGCGGGTCGCGAGCATCATCGACGGAGGGCAGTAAAACTGAGCCAGTGAGGTGTGGACACGGTCAATGAGGCCGTCACATGCGTGCGCGCCGAGAACGTGGCGCAGGGTCTGTCACCCATGACGCGCCTGGCTGGTCCCAATGGTCGCTAGGGGACACTATGAGGTGTTCTGACTTGCTTCTGGGAGAGTCTTTTTCGCCAACAAGCAGTCTGGATTCCTGCAATCCTCAAAGATAAGGGTGGAAGGGTCGCGGTACAGGGGCCAACCGCAGATGCAGCGCATGACGATAGCCCCACAGACTTTGCACATCCACCCCGGCTGAGGACTAGAAGCTCTTTCCGACGGCTGCGCCTCCATAGAAGTCATCTGACCCTCATGCCCATTGGGGCACTTCACTCTCTCTCCTGGCTTTTCGCTCGCTTCCTTCATCCTCAGCAGCATGCCGACCTGGATCGCCACCATGAGTCGTTCAGGATCAACGGGCTTCCCCAAAATGTCGACGGACCCCATGTCGATCGCCAGATTCACCACGGTTTCATCTTCAGTGTTGCTCAGCATGATGATTCCGCCAGTGTAGTTCTTGGCCCGCAATTCCCTCATGAGCGTGGGTCCCCCCATCCCTTGAAGTTCCATGTCGAGAACAATGAGCCGGGGCATTTCCTTGCTCACCAGTTGCAAGGCCGTCGCGCCATCATCGGTGACTTCTATGTGAAACCCTTGCTGGGTCAAATACTGTTTGAGGTATGTGCTGGCATCGGTATGGCTCTCGATGAGCAAGATACGGTCGGTCTCTCGGACTCTGGACGGGGCGCGCTGTTCCTTCGGTTTCTCCTCGGAGGGTGACGGAGGCTCCGCGCGATCGGTCGGTGGTGCTGGCGGCTTCTCCGCCTCCGTTGTCGGTGGGAGGAACCGCTCCATGGACGCAACGACGGTGTCGAGCGCGAGCGCTTTGCTCAGAAAATCGGTCGCGCCCAGTTGGCGGGCCTGCTTTTCGAGGTCATCCGACCCCCAGGCGGTCAGAATCATCACGGCGGCGCTGGGATCGATGGCGCGAATCTCGCGCAGCACTTCGATCCCGTTCATCTTCGGCATGCGGAGGTCCAGCAAGGTGATCTGCGGGCGATGCTGGACAAACACGTCGAGCCCCTCACGCCCATTGCACGCCGTATAGACTTCATGGCCGTGACTTCCCAGCACCGCCTTCAGCAGATCGCAGAAGATGCGTTCGTCGTCTACGATGAGGATCGTTGCCATATAGGAGCCGGTCCCCCTTTCTATTTCCCTCTGCCCCTGTCTGGCGGCGATGACTGAACAGCCCAGGAATTTCCTGGAGTGTCGAGTTCCCCCCCGACAAACCACGTGTCGACAGGGGGGTCCGGCAAATCTGGGACAGAGCGGACCGCGGGAGCTTTTTTACATTGTAAGTTGTGTGGAGTGAATCTGCAATATCGACCGAGATCGTTGAACCGCCGATGTGCGATCGCTACAGGCGCACAATGGCTATGGGGGGCGCATCTTCTACTAGCAGGACGCGGAGGCGCTCGGAGGGATAAGGAAGCGTCGAAGCAGTCTGGTCCTGAGAGCCCTCATTCTATCGTACTGAGGCTTGTCCAGGACACGCTGCCAGTCTTTTTCGGCGAATGCTCTTAGAAACGAGCGGGTCACGTTTAAGGCTTCCGTGAAATCTCCGGATTGTTCGAGGAGGTCCGCCAATCGAATGTAGGCCGCACCTTGGAGAAGCACATTGCTTGTGTTGGAGGTGTCGGCTATGGCTTGCAAGTAGGTCTCACGAGCATCGTGGGGATCGGTCTCATTGCCTAGCATCGCGCGCAGCAGCCTGCGGGCAAGTTGGTCCTGCTCGCACATGTCTCCGCCCTGGTGAATCAGGGCATGAAGATCCTGCTGCGATAACTGAAGGAACCCACGCTCGGTGCTCAGGCGAGCCCGCAGGCGCTCTGCCACGGGCCACTGCCCGATGATCGGGATCACGACACAGCGGCAGCCGAGCGGATTGGCGCAGCAAATCTTGACCGGGGCTTCCCCTGGGTTGTTTCCCGTGAACATGTGCAAATGGGCCTTGGCGCACCGTGCACAGGACTGCGAATCGTTTCTTGACAGGTAAATGAAGAGACAAGGAGTGGCGCTGCGCCTCAAAAGAATGGGTCTTGCTTGTGCGAGACGACGAAGCAGGTCTCGAACATCTAGTGGTTGAATGCGCCCCAGTTGAACCTCGGTCTCATGGAGCTTCAGGCAGAGGAGCTCACCGAGAAGGGCCAGAAAGCTCGGCATATCTTCAGGAAGAGTGAGTGCGAACGCGTAGGCGTTCATGCGGCGCACTCCTCCTTTTGGCTATGCCTCATCATGGGGCCTTCACTCAAGGACATTTCATGTCGATGGGATGGTCTTTTCATGGGCACTCCGCACGACAATATACGCAATATTGATGCCATGAGAAGCCGAAGACGTCTCCTGAATAGCAACTTGTAACCCTTAGAAACAAGTGATTTCTGGGATACACGCTCGCTCTGATAAATCTCATTCGCCAACCTTGCCCGAGGGGGGACTCCAATCCAAAGAGATAGCCAGATAGAGGGTTTTGGATACACTTGGACTAAAGGATTGGCAAGATGCTCGTCACGGGGTGAATTTCGGTCCACCCGTGTTTCGGTGCGTCGTCCTGAACATAGTCCCCCGTCACCATTACATGCGTTCCTTCATCCGGAATTTGAATCTTCCGCGTAAATTTCTTGCACGCGGCCGCTGCCTCGGGCTGGGTCCCCTTGTGCATGCAGACAAACACTAAGACAAGGTTGCCATTCTGGCCCTTTCGATTTCTGTTGTTCAGTAGGGTCACAAACTCTGCTTTAGGATCGAGTTTGAGCTGGACCCAAAGGTCCCCGTATTTCTCCTCTGTTGATTTGCCGACCGTTCCTGTTACGGTGATGCAAGAAGGCTGCAGTTTCTTGAGGCGTTGCGGCTTGTACACATATTTCCATAACGAGCCATCGCAAAAAGTTGAACCGGGTTGTGCCTCCAGAGTCTGCTGTGAGGAGAATGTCACCGTCAGAAACAGGAGAAGCATCACCAGTCCGTTCAGCATCGATCCTTTTTCCATTCGGCAGACGACCTCGTTATAGGTGGGTGGTCAGCGTGCAGTCAGTCGGGAGATAACTCTCGGCTCTCAGGCTTGTCAATTAAGCACGTCGTTGACAGTATTCGTCAGCGTTCTGATATCGTTAATCGTCCACTCATCGCAGATAGGATCGGAGTCGATGTTGCCTCGGGCCCCAGCCGTGAAGCTGCCTGTGCTGATGGCAGGGCTAGGACCATTCCACGTTGTCCCCGGACAGTTGCTTGCACTAGAACCACTGTTAATCAAGATGCCCCCGTAGTTGAAGGTATAGACAGGAGACCCGGCTGGCGCGTAATCCAACTCGGAAGACGAGGTTACCGTGTAGGTGCCAGCAGAGGCAAAATACGCCGTCGCTGCGGTGAAGATGCCGCCGAGTCCAACTTTCGCTTCCGACTGCTTGGCCTTAGCCTGATAGCTCATGAAGTTCGGGATGGCCAACGCTGCCAGGATGCCGATGATCGCCACGACAATCACGAGCTCGATCAACGTGAAGCCCGCATTCATTCTCAGCCGCCGCTTCTCCATGACTCGTCCTCCCTTCAACGACCTTCAGCAATCCGAGGTATGTTCCGTTTACTTGAGCAATGAAGGTGCCATACCAAGCTGACAAAATTTCAACCAGGAAGGGGTCACCTGAACCAGTTATCCCATGCGATGGGGAGGGGGAATTGAACGAATGTGTACAGACTCCCAAATCCGAGAAGGGACTCGATTGACGGAGGGCTTCGCGGGCGCTTTTGGTCGGATGGCGCACACGCCGTTGCGCGAAGGCTACGACCGCATCGTGACTGTACATCGAGCCTGCGCACGATGTTTACCCGTTCTTAATGTAATTTTTACAAACCGCATTTTTTGCTGTTCAGTTCTGTGCACTTCGCGAAGAAAGTTCTCGTACCACCCGCAAGAAATGTTAGGATAGGATCTGTGCCCAGACATGAACATAGGACCTGGATAGTGTTGAGGCCACATGCCACGTATTCTGATCATTGACGACGAAGAGGATTTCCGCAAGCTCCTCCGCGCAATCTTGGAGCAGGCCGGATTTGAAGTGCTCGAGGCGCCCGACGCCCCGAGCGGATTTGCCTTGTTTCAAGAGAATCTGGTTGACCTCCTCGTCGTGGACCTCGTCTTGCCAAAGGTATCGGGCGTTGACTTCATCCATAGGCTACGTTTCAGGTTCCCAGACGCCAAGATCATTGCCCTCTCGGGCGGGGGACCGATGGACTTCGACTTACTCGCCGCCGCCCGAGTGCTCGGTGCCCATCGCGCGTTTCTTAAGCCGTTTAAGCAATCTGAGCTGCTCGCCGCGATCAATGAGTTGGTTCCAGTCTAATTTTTCTCCTTCGGCAGGTTGAACTGTAGCGTCATCCCTTTGACGAGTTTTTCACGCTTGGCCGTTCCGGCCAGCAGTTCGAGCACGTACAAGGCCTTCTTGTTCGATTTGTATTGCGGGCAGGGATCCTGGCGACACCCCGGGACGTTCTCTTCGATATAAACGATCCGCTTGTCCGGCCCCAGCCACAGGATGTCCAGCGGGACCTTGGTGTTCTTCATCCAGAAGCTCCACTCATCGGCTTCCTCGAAAACGAACAACATGCCCCTGTCGGGATCCAGCCGGTCCCGGAACATCAGCCCGCTGGCCCGCTTGGCGGGCGTGTCGGCCACTTCGGCGAGGAGACGGGTCCCGTTGGGATAGGTGACTGTGACCTGGGACAAGGTCGCGGACTGGGCCTGAGACGCTGGACCGGCCCCTTGGGTGTCTCCCGCGATCACCAGGGCTGTGCCGACCAACGAGGCAACGGCGAAGGCGAGTGGCGAATGCATCGGGCCAGGTATGATAGGTAAGTTCCGCTCGCTTGACAAGTTTGAAAGACGTGGGATACGGTGCTGCCATGGAACGGCCCTGGCTCCGGCAATACGAGGCGGGGGTTCCTGCGACCCTCTCCTACCCAGACATTCCCCTGCCCCAATTCTTGATTGACTCTGCCGGCCGGTACCCGGAGCGCATGGCGCTGGAGTTTTATGGCCGGCGGATCACCTACCGCCAGCTCAATACCCTGACGGACCGGTTTGCGCAGGCCTTGGTCCGCTTGGGAGTCCGCAAAGGCGACCGGGTGGCCCTTATGATGCCCAATTGCCCCCAGGCGGTGATCGGCTACTTCGGCGCGTTGAAAGCCGGCGCGTGGGTGGTGGCGATCAATCCCCTGTACCTAGGCCCGGAAGTCGAGCACCAGGTGACCGATGCCGGCGCAGAGACGATGATCGCCCTCGACCTGTTCTACGGCCGGATCGAAGAGGTACGCACGCGCACGCCCCTCAAGCGGATCATCTTGACCCGAGTGTCTGACTATCTCCCCTGGTTGAAACGAGTCCTCTATCCCATCAAAGCACGCCGGCGGGGGCAGTGGCTCGACGTGCAGCGCGTGCCACCTCTCTACGACTTTTGCGCGCTGCTGCAGGCGGCGCCGGCGAAGCCGCCGTCCGTGCGTGTTTCGGTGGACGATATTGCCCTCCTCCAATACACCGGCGGCACGACCGGCGTACCCAAAGGAGCGATGCTCACGCACCGCAACCTCGTCGCCAACGCGATCCAGTGCCTGCGATGGATGCAGGGATTGCGGGACGGGGAGGAGGTCTTTCTCGGCGTGCTGCCCTTCTTTCACATCTATGGCATGACCACCTGCCAGAACCTGGCGACCATGCTCGGCGGCACCATCATCCTCCTGCCACGGTTCCAAGTGGACGAAGCGCTGAAGGCGATCGTTGCTCATCGCGTCACGGTGTTCCCCGGCATCCCGGCGATGTACATGGCGCTGGCGAACCATCCCAGGGTGGGCGACTGCGATCTGACCCACCTGCGACTCTGCGTCAGCGGGGCCGGGCCTCTGTCCGCAGAGGCCCAGGACCGCTTCGAGAAGCTGACCGGGGCGCGCCTGATCGAAGGATACGGGCTCACCGAAGCCGGCCCTGTGACTCATTGCAACCCGATCGTCGGCCAGCGTCACAGCCGCTGCATCGGACTGCCGTTGCCGGACACCGAGGCACGGGTGGTGGACCCTGAGACCGGAAATCCCGTGGCCGCTCCGGAAGACGGCGGGGAGTTGCAGGTCAAGGGGCCGCAAGTCATGAAGGGTTACTGGCACCAGGAAGTGGAAACAGCGGCGGTGCTGCGGGACGGCTGGCTCTCGACGGGCGACTTGGTCAGGATGGACAAGGATGGGTTTTTCTTCATGCTCGACCGCAAGAAGGATATGATCAAGTCGGGCGGCATGAATGTCTATCCTCGCGAAGTGGATGAGTGCCTCTGCGGTCATCCGAAGGTCAAAGAGGCCTGCGTCATCGGCATTCCCCAGGACATGCGGGGCGAGAAAATCAAGGCCTTCATCGTGCTGAAAGAGGGCGTGTCGGCAACCTCGACGGAAATTCTCGAATACTGCCGACAGCGGCTGGCGAAGTTCAAAGTACCCAAGAGTGTGGAGTTCCGTGCGGACCTGC
>VBOO01000134.1 GCA_005877505.1 Nitrospirota bacterium | reverse complement strand
CGGCCCCGAACACGATGAGGACGATGATCAACACCAGCAGCAGTTCCATCCAGCCAAATCCGAACACTTCCGTCACCTCTTCCGTTTTGACACGCTAACCCCAGGCGGAACCCACCTTAGGGTGGATTTCCACCTCTTGATTTGGGCGGGATGCTAGCATAGGGATTTGATCAATTCAAGAAAATAATGTCCAGCGGGGCAATTTGCCCTTTCGTCAGATTCTTCAGCTACTTTTGGACAAATGAGAACCGGTAGTAGTCAATGTCACGCCGAGGCCCTACCGCAAGGGTTTCCTGGACCCTCGCCCGCTCAAAGCCCAGAGCGTCCAGCTCTGTGATGACTCCGAGCACTTCCTCCTCGCTGAGGTAGGCGATCGTGTCCGGAACCCCGCGCTGGGGGAGACTTTCCAGGAGACCCTGCAACTCCTGCCGCTGCGGTTCGGCAATCTCGGTCCGGATGGGAAAGTCGATGGCGCGCTGATAGGGGGAGCGATAACCAATGTCCAGAACCTTGAGCGTTTTTAGAACTAGCCGATCCCGGTCCCAGGGCTTGAGCCGTCCCCAAGAGAGGTGTGTCTCAAGGAGGTCCACCATGGTCAGCACGGTCACCCCTAACACCCGCGAAGCGAACTCCCGCTGCGGTTCGACGGCGACCTCCGTGATCCCCAGATGCCTGGCCACCTCATCGCAGAGCGCAAAGTTGACGATGAACGAGTACTGCCCGCCATGCAGCCCGTAGCACGGCTTGTCGGGATTCGAGAGGACGGTTTTCTCGGGAGTCCCCGCGTCCAGACTGGTAAAGCGCCCACCCGGCGCCAGAAGGCGCTGGGCTTCTTTGATGGTCGCGACGGCCCCGAAGTTCGCCGGCACGATCACCAACTCGTCAATCTGCTTCATGAAGTCGCTGATGGTCTTGCGGTAGGGCACGCGCTTCCAGTCAATGGGCTGGTAGTCCCTCTCCCAGATGATCTCGTCCAGGAAGGAAGGCCCCCCTTTGAGCTTGGCGATGTCCCTGGCTTCGAAGGCCCGGAGGAAGGCGGACCAGTCGTCAAACTCCTTGGTCTTGGCGTCGCTGAGATTGGGCCGGACTTGCTCCTCGACGATCTCCCCTTCCTTGCGAAGGATGACCTTGGTGCGCAGTTCGTTCCAGAGCTCATTACAGTGGATCCAGTGCACGCTCCCGTCTTTCACGCCCGACAGATCCTGGGCATCAGCTTGCAGGGGGATCACCCGGTCCCGATGAGCTTGCAAATCCGGATGCGCCAGGGCGGCCTGCAGGGCGTCCCGGTTGGCGTCCACGAGCACGTACCGGGTCTTGCGGTAGATCGCGCCGGTGGAATCCAGCGCCTTCAGGTGAGTGAGGAAGCAGGCGGCCAGGTTGCCGTTCCCGCAGCCCCATTCCTGGATAACGAGCGTGGCGAGAAGGTTGGCTTGTTTGGTGGTATGGGCGTGGTAGTCAACAGCCAGCGCGTGAGCCAGGCGGTAATCGGCGCTCGCCATCGTCTGGTAGTAGTCCCGGACCCGGCCCCCACGGAGCCCGTAGAAGAGGGCATTGATGTGGACCTGCCACTCGTCCACCGGCTTGAACTCGCCGATGAGCTGCGGAGGCGTCTCTTCGTGCGCGGCCAGCGCGGGAATGATGCTCATGACGCTGCGGGATTCTAGCGAAGCCCTTGACCAAAACGCAAGGAACGGTGCCCGTTTTGAATGCTGGGGCTGGGCTTGCTGGGTTACCCTGTTGACGCCTATATAAAAACTTGTATACTATCTCGGTGTGAAGCCGCGCAAGAAACGCACCTCGTCAGGCAATGTTTTTCGTGATCTTGGGTTTGGCCCAGAAGAAGCGGCCAGCCTCAAGGTCCGGGCGATGTTGATGGCGGAGCTCGAAAAACACATTCGCTCAAAACACCTGACGCAGAAGCAGGCGGCCGAACGGTTCGGCGTGACACAACCGAGAATCAGCGACCTCATGCGCGGAAAGATTTCACTTTTCAGCGTGGACACTCTGATCACCATGCTGACTCATGCCGGGTTAAAGGTTGATGTGCGAGTCAGGCGTTCCGCCGCAGCATGATCCTCTGCGGATTAACAATCGGAACGCTCTGTTTTCCTTGATGCGTAGCAAGCCGGCTCTATGCCGTAGAGGCTTCAGGGTGCGGATGGAGCGCTGAGGACGTAGTGAAGCTCGCTTTGCAGGCCCAGCCGATCCGCCCAACGCCCCAGGTAATCGAGATCGAGACGCGAGGCTTGCCTGTGGACGATGCTCAGGGCATCGACGAGATCACGATCCCGGCAGGCTTTCAACTTCAGGAGGATCAGGTCTTCGGGGGTCGCCATCCAGACCGGCTGTCCTTCAATGATCAGTGAGACCCGCCTTGTCAGAGCCTCTCGTTCGTGAGCATCGCCTGGGATCATCAGGTCAACCGGATGGCTGCGGTGGCGAAGTCGCATGCCTCGTCCCTTCATCAGCGGATTCTGCCGCGCCCAGTCTTCATCCAGCGTAAACCCGGCGGTTTCGAGCCATGCGGTGAACGCTGGCTGAGTTGACTCCTCCAGCAGGATGAGGAGGTCGATATCCTTCGTAGCTCGCGGCTGGCCCCAGGCACCGACGGCCAGAGCGCCGATCACGCAGTACGGCGGCGCATCCGGGGGAAACGAATTCAGCAGCAGCCTGAGAGTGCCGAGCAGGCCGAGTGGAGAAGAGGAGTCGGCCATAGCCGGCGAAGCCGCTTCAGCGGAGGAACTGCACGCGTGGCTCTATCCGACCCCATGAGTTGTGGAACTCGGCAAGCAGGGATGCCAGCTCGGCAGGCGAAGCTTGAGGATGGGAAGCCCGGGCGCCCGCCAGAGCGATCGCGTGGAGATCGTCGGAGAGCCGGCAAGTCTCGATCACGCCTTCTTCCGGAGTTTGGGGCCAATGCATCACGTCAAAGTCAGCTTGGCTCAGCCGGCGTCTCACCGGCGGGCTTGAAGGGAAATGGCCGTCCTGTGGCATGGCTTCATGATACTCCAGGGATAGGAAAAACAACAGCGGACTGTTTTCCTTGACGCGCTGTTGGCCGATTTGATTAGATAACCCGCAACAAGGAGTCGCCCCGACGCCCATGTCCCAACCCGCAGGACCCCGCCTGTCTGTCGTGGTCCCGGTCTATAACGAGCGGGACAACCTGTCCCCCCTGACCGCGCAGATCACAAAAGCTCTGACCGGCCAGGTCAGCTCCTTCGAGATCATTTACGTGGACGACGGGAGCACCGACGGGAGCGGGCCGATTCTGGACGAACTCGCAAGCTACTACCTGGAGGTCCGGGTCTTCCACTTCGACCGCAATTACGGGCAGACGTCCGCCTTCGACGCCGGGTTCCATCAGGCCGGCGGAGACTTGATCGCCACCCTGGATGGCGACCTCCAATACGATCCGGCTGACATCCTCACGCTGCTCCCCGTGGCGGAACACTACGATCTCGTCTGCGGCTGGCGAAAGGACCGCCATGACACGCTGGTCAAGCGGCTGTCTTCGCG
>VBOO01000162.1 GCA_005877505.1 Nitrospirota bacterium | reverse complement strand
ACAAGGCGTACTTGTTCACGAGCCGATTATAGGCTATCCCACCGACCGCGTCCACACGCCTTGGCGTCTCTCCCCCAATTGTGGGAGAATGGGCGCATTGACCTATGCTGAAACTCGCCCTCCTCGACATCGGCAGCAACTCCATTCACATGATCCTGACGGAAATCCAGCCGGACCTCTCTTACAAGATTCTGGACCGGATCAAGGACGTACCACGCCTGGGTGAGGAGACCTTCCAAACCGGGCAGTTCGCGCCCGACGCCATCGTCAAGGGGATCGAGGTGGTTCGGACCTTCACCACCCTGGCCCGCAACCGCGGGTTCACGCGGGTGGAGGCCGTCGCGACCAGCGCTGTCCGCGAAGCCGCCAACGGCGGCGATCTGATCGAGGCCATCGAGCAGGAAGCGGGCATCCGTGTCCGCGTGGTCACGGGCCTGGAAGAGGCTCGTCTGATCTATCTGGGCGTCCGGCAGAGCATGGATTTCGGAGACCGCAACGTGTTCATCGTAGACGTCGGCGGTGGGTCCGTCGAGCTGATCGTGGGCAACCGGACCACACTGCTTCATGCCGCCAGCTTGAAGCTCGGCGCGATCCGGCTCAACGATCTCTATGTGAAGGAAAACCCGTCGTCCGCCGACGCCTTGAAGCGGCTGGAAAAGGCCGTCGAGACCGAGCTCAAGCCCGCGCTGCCGCGTTTCAAAAAGTTCGGATTGGATGAGCTCGTCGGGACCTCCGGCATGATCGGCAACCTGGCGGAAGTCATGCACCTGAAGAAGACCGGGCGTCCCATTCCCCAGCTCAACTTGGCGCGGTTCTCCTTCAAGGACGTCATGGCAGGTGAAAAACTCCTGCGCGAGACGCCGCCTAAGCGCCGGAATGAGATTCCCGGTCTCGACCCGAATCGGGCCGACCTGTTGCTACCGGCTACGATCGTGCTCCGTACCATCATGGAGCGGCTTGATCTCGACAAGCTGACCGTCAGCGACAAGGCGATCCGCGAGGGCCTCCTCTACGACTTCATCGAGCGCCATCGGGACGTGATCCAGGCGGAGCAGGAGATCCCCAACGTCCGCCGCCGTAACGTGATGTACCTCGCGCGGCGGTGCCAGTATGAAGCCGTTCATGCGCACCACGTCGCGAAGCTCTGCCTCCAGCTCTTCGATCAAACGGTCTCCATCCATAAGATGGGCGAGCGCGAGCGGGAATGGCTGGAGTACGCCGCGATCCTGCACGACATCGGCTATCTCATTAACTCACGCCAGCATCACAAGCACACCTACTACGTCATCAAGAACAGCGACCTGGCCGGGTTCACGGTCGACGAGATCGAGTTGATCGCGAATGTGGCCCGCTACCACCGCCGGGCGATCCCCGAAGACGATCATCGAAACCTTAAAGATCTGGATGCTAAGCATCGGGAAACATTGACGGTTCTTGGAGGAATCCTCCGTTTGGCCGATGCGCTGGACCGAAGCCACTTCGGTGTCATACAATCAATGCGCTGCACGGCCACCCCAGAGGCCTTGGAGATCAGCCTCACCGCCACCGACGATGCGGCGTTAGAGCTCTGGGCGGGACGCGACCGCAAGGAACTGCTTGCTCAGGGACTCGATCGCGCCATCCGCTTGACGAAAGCGACCGCGCCCGGGGAATTCGACGCATGACCACGCCGGCCAAAGCTCCGTTCACGGTCCCCCATCCCTATCCGGGTAAGCTCATTGTCGTGGAAGGGATCGACGGCTCGGGCAAGAGCACCCAGCTCAGCCTGATGCGCAAGTGGCTGGACTCTCAGGGCTCCAACGTCTTCTTCACTGAATGGAACTCCTCTGAGTTGGTCAAGGAGACGACCCGGCGCGGCAAGAAGACGAAGGTTCTGACGCCGCTGACGTTCAGCCTGCTGCACGCGACCGATTTTGCCAACCGCCTGTACCATCAGATCCTGCCCCCGCTCAAGGCCGGCATGATCGTCCTGGCCGACCGCTACATGTACACGGCCTTCGCACGAGACGCGGTGCGGGGTGTTTCGCACAGTTGGGTGCGACACCTGTACAGCTTCGCTGTCAAGCCCGATCTGGTCTTCTACTTCCGCGTTCCAATCGAAGTCTCCCTGTCGCGCCTCCTACAAGGCACACGCGCAGAGCTGAAGTACTACGAGGCCGGGATGGACCTCGGGCTGAGCACGAATATCGTGGAAAGCTTCAAGATCTTTCAGTCGCGGGTGTTGAACGAGTACGACAAGATCGTGGACGAATTCGGCCTGACTGTCATGGACGCCACGCTGGAAATCGACGAGCAACAGGAGCAGGTCCGCGAGATCGTCTCGAAGACTCTGGCTTCCTACAAACCGAAACGGGGTTCGCATGCAAAGCGAGAAGCGCTATTTTGGCGAAGGTTTACCATACCAGAGTCTGAAGGGGCTGAAGGGGAAGCTGATCGCCATTGAGGGGCCGGACGGCGTCGGGCGCTCGACCCACATCGAATCGATCCAGGAGTGGCTGGAGGTGCAGGGCTACGGGGTCCTTACCACCGGATGGACCCGCTCGGAGCTCATGGCCAAGACCATCGCGAGCGCCAAGCAGGGCAACATCCTGGACCCCTGGAGCTACAGCCTGCTGTACGCCACCGACTTCGCCGATCGGCTGGAGCATCAGATCATTCCGGCGTTGCGCTCGGGCTTCGTGGTCCTCTCCGATCGCTACATTTACACCGCCTTCGCGCGCAACGTCGTCCGTGGGTGCGACCGCCAGTGGATCCGCGATGTCTTCGGGTTTGCGCTCGTGCCGGATCTCGTCTGCTATCTCCGGATCGACGTGGACACGCTGGCGCTCCGGGTCATCGAATCCAAGGGCATGACCTACTGGGAATCCGGCATGGACATGCGGCTGGGGGCGGACCTCTACGACAGTTTCAAGAAATACCAGGGCATGATCATCGAGGAGTTCGACAAGATGGCCGAGGAGTTCGGCTTCCAGATCGTGGACGCCCGGCGCCCGCCGGAGGAGATTCAGGAGGCCCTGCGCGCCCGCATCCTGCCCATCCTCAAGGAAGGCCGTACGAAACGCATCAGCAAAGTCGCCGCCGAGAAAGCTGCCGCAGAAAAAGCGGCCGACCAGCCTGCCGAGAGGGTTAGCGAGAAGGCTTCCGAGAAAGCTGCGGAAAAAGCCGTTGAGAAAGCCAGCGAGCCCGACCCCGTTAAGGAACCCGCTACCACCGGATAAGCTTGGAAGAGTGCTTCGACCGACAGGAGCAGCGGCTCACTGCTCGCTTTGATGCGATCAATGCACGCTTTGATCGGGTGGAGCAACGACTCGACCGCGCTGCTCTTGGATCCGCTGAAGTTGCTCGAGCGCCTGGCTGTCCTCGTACCGCGGCCGCGCTACACTCCCACCCACTCCAACCACCCCGGAGGCGGGCCACCGGGGCGACGGTGGGAGAACCCGACAGGTGCTTTGGACGGCTTACGTTCTCCGATTTGAAGAGCGAACGCACGG
>VBOO01000161.1 GCA_005877505.1 Nitrospirota bacterium | reverse complement strand
CGCGGAGGGGCCATCCCCCGGGAGTACATCTCCGCGGTCCAGAAGGGCGTGGAGGAAGGGATGACCATGGGCCCCCTGGCCGGATTTCCCCTGCTGGACGTGGAGGTGCACGTCATCGACGGGTCCTACCATGAGGTGGACTCCAGCGAGATGGCGTTCAAGATCGCCAGCAACATGGCCTTCAAGTCGGCGGTCCTGAAAGCCAGGCCTGTCCTGCTCGAGCCGATCATGCGCGTCGAAGTCGTGACGCCGAACGAGTTCACCGGCGACGTGATTGGCGACCTCAACTCACGACGGGGGCACATCGTCGGCATGAACACGCGCGCGACCGCGTCGGTCGTGGAGGCGCTGGTGCCGCTCGCGGCGATGTTCGGCTATGCGACCGTCGTCCGGTCGAAGACCCAGGGGCGCGCGACCTTCACGATGGACTTCAGGGAGTACCAGCCCTGCCCCAAACCGGTGCAAGACGCGATCATCGCCAAGTACACCGGCAAGGCCTGACAATCCGTCCAACCTCTTCGCCTCGAAATTTCTGCTACAATGACCGCGTGGAACGAGCGCACCGCCTGCGCACCGAGCTTGCTAGACCCCGGGTACCCGTTGCTCCTCTGCTTGCAACGGGTGAGACGATCAAAGGTGCCGGGATATCCAATACCACAAGATGGAACGCGATCATCTTTTAATTCTCTATTCCAGGATGCTCCTGATCCGGCGCTTCGAGGAGCGGACCGCGGAGATGTACGCGCTCGGCAAGATCGGCGGGTTCTGCCACCTCTACATCGGGGAAGAGGCCGTGGCCGTGGGCGCCGTGGATGCGCTGCAGCCCGACGACTATGTCTTCTCTGCGTACCGCGATCACGGCCATTGCCTCGCCCGGGGCTCGGATCCGAAGCGCGTCATGGCCGAACTCTTCGGCCGGGCCACCGGATTGTGCAAAGGGAAGGGCGGCTCCATGCACCTCGTGGATGCGGCGCGCCGGTTCCTGGGCGGCTACGCCATCGTCGGCGGACACCTGCCGCTGGCGGCCGGTGTGGCCTTCGCCGTGAAGTATCGGGGAGGCGGCCAGGTGGTCCTGTGCTTCTTCGGCGAGGGCGCGGTACCCAGCGGCGCATGCCATGAGACGCTGAACCTGGCCGCCCTTTGGGGCTTGCCGGTGCTGTTTCTCTGTGAGAACAACCGCTACGGGATGGGGACGCCTGTTGAGCGCGCGGTCGCGCTCTACTCCGATGTCGCCCAGAACGCCGCGGCCTATGGCATCGAAGCCGGTCGGGTCGATGGCATGGACGTGGTGGCTGTCCGCGACGCAGTCGGCAAAGCCGTGGAGCAAGTCCGCACGCGCCAGCGCCCGTATTTCCTGGAGGCGGTGACGTACCGATTTCTCGGCCATTCGATGGCCGATCCCGCCCACGGTCATTACCGGACGAAGGCCGAGGTGGATGAAGCCAAGAAGCGGGACCCGCTCCTGCTGTTACGCACCCGGATGCTGAGTGAACGGCTCGCGACGGAGGACGATTTCAAACGCATTGAGCAGGAAGTCGCACAGGTCGTCCGCGAGGCGGTGGAGTTCGCCGATGCCAGTCCGGTGCCCCCCGTGACTGCGCTGGAGGATGGCGTCTACATCTAAAATAACATGCCCACAAAGGTGACATACCGGGAAGCGTTGAACCAGGCTTTAAAGGAGGAGATGCAGCGGGACGACCGGGTCTTCCTGATCGGGGAGGATGTGGCCTATTACCAGGGCGCCTTCAAGGTCAGCAAGGGGTTCCTGGAAGAATTCGGCTCGCGGCGCGTCGTGGACACGCCGATCACCGAGCTGGGCTTCACCGGTCTGGCCATCGGGGCGGCCATGGGGGGGCTCCGCCCGGTCGTCGAAGTAATGACCTTCAACTTCGCCATCCTCGCGATGGATCAGATCGTTAACAATGCGGCGAAGATCCGCTACATGTCCGGAGGACAGCTCAGCGTGCCGATCGTGATCCGGGGCCCGGGCTCGGCGGCGCACCAACTGGGGGCCCAGCATTCGCAAAGCCTGGAAGCGTGGTTCTGCCACGTGCCTGGCTTGAAGGTGGTGGCGCCCGCGACGCCGCATGACGCCAAGGGGCTCATCAAGAGCGCGATCCGGGACGAGAACCCCGTCATCTTCATCGAGGCTCAACTACTGTACCCCATGCAGGGCGAAATCGGAGACGGCGACTACACGATCCCGCTCGGCATCGCGGAGGTGAAGCGAGCGGGGACCGATGTGACGCTCATCGCCTATTCCAAAATGTTGCTGGTAGCGCTGGAAGCGGCCGAGAAGTTGGCACAGGAAGGCATCCAGGCGGAAGTGGTCGACCCGCGTACGCTGCGCCCGCTGGATCTGACGACCTTGGCTGCGTCGGCGAAGAAAACCGGCAAGGTCGTCATCGTTGAGGAGGGCTGGCCCTTTGCCGGCCTCGGCGCGCAGATCGCCGAGAGCCTGTATCGCCGGGTGTTCGATTACCTGGACGGCCCGATCGTCCGCGTCACCGGGCGTGACGCGCCGATGCCGTACGCGCGCAACCTCGAGGACGCCGCCATCCCGGACGTGGACCAGGTGGTGGCCGCGGCGCGTCAGGTATTGTACAGGAGATAGCGAGGTGGCCAGTCGCGTGATCATGCCTAAGCTGACGGACTCGATGGAGGAAGGCGTCGTCGTGAAATGGCGCAAGGCCGAAGGCGAGCGTGTCGAGAGCGGCGATGTGCTCGCGGAGATCGAGACCGACAAGGCGGTGATGGACCTCGAGGCGTTCGCGTCCGGGACGCTCCTCAAGATCCTGGTCCCGGAAGGGACGACCGTGCCGTCCGGCACCCTGATCGGCGTGATCGGGGAGTCTGAGGAGGACATAAAGGATATTTTGCGTGGATCACCCCCTCCCATTCCTCCCCCCTCGGAGGTGGAGGGGAAGGGTGGGGGGGCCGCGCCTTCCGCGGAGGCGCTGGCATCCCCGCGGGTGCGCACGCTCGCCCGCGAGCACGGCATCGATCTGAAAACCGTGAAAGGGACCGGCCCCGGCGGGCGGATCGTCGAGCGGGACCTCGAACCCTTCCTGCTCAAGAAGGAACAGTCCACGGTGCGGGAGATCCCGCTGACGCAAATGCGTAAGGCCATTGTCAGGATGACCACGCAAAGCAAGGCGCCGGTGCCGCACTTCTATGTGACCATCGACGCGGACATGGCCGAGGGGCTCAGGATGGTCGAAGAATCGAAGAAAGCCGCGACGCCGTTTCCGCTCTCGATCAACCATCTGCTCATCGCCGCTTCCGCACGGGCCCTGAAGCAGCACCCGGGCCTCAATGCGTCCTTCGCGGGCGAGACCATTCGGATCTTCTCAAGCATCGACATCGGGATCGCCGTGGCGCTGGAGGACGGCCTGATTGTGCCTGTCCTCCGGGATTGCGGGAGCAAGACGTTGGAGCAGATCGTCGAAGCGGAACGTTCGCTCGTGGCGCGAGCACGGCAGCGCGATCTGACGCCCGAGGAATACACAGGCGCGACGTTCCTAATCTCCAACCTGGGCAAGTTTGACGTGGAAAGCTTCAGCGCGGTGATCCTGCCGCCCGCTGCGGCGGCGCTCGCGGTGGGCTCCGTGCGGGAGGTGCCCGTCGTCCGGGACGGCAAGGTCGAGGTGGGCCATCGGATGACGCTCACGTTGTCGTGCGATCACCGCGTGATCGACGGGGCGGTCGCCGCGCAGTTCCTGCAGACCTTCAAACAGGCCCTGGTGCGGGCGAGGGACCTATGAGCCGTCCCATCCCCATGGTGCAGGAGCCACGGCCGCGACTGCCGGCGTGGTTCAAGGTGGAACTGCGCCAGGGTCCGGACTACCAGGAGATCCGGCGACTCACCCAGGAACTGAACCTCCACACGATCTGCGAAGAGGCGCGGTGCCCGAATGTCTGGGAGTGCTGGAACAACCGGACGGCGACGTTTCTGATCCTCGGCGACATCTGCACGCGCCGGTGCCACTACTGCGCGGTGACTACCGGCCGGCCCCTGCCGCTGGATGAAGGGGAGCCTGAACGGGTGGCGGCGGCTGTAAAGCGGCTCGGGCTCCATCATGCCGTGATCACGTCGGTCAACCGCGATGAGGTGTCGGACGGCGGCGCGCAGATCTTCGCCGAGACGATCCGGGCCATCCGGCGGGACCTGCCGACCTGCACGATCGAGGTGCTCGTTCCGGATTTTCTCGGGGACCTCGCCGCCGTGGAGACGGTGCTGGCGGCCAGGCCAGACATCTTCAACCACAACATCGAGACCGTCCCGCGCCTGTTCCCGTCAGTCCGGCCGCAAGGTAGGTATCCGCGGTCGATCGCGGTGCTCAAGGCCGGGGCCGTCACCAAGTCCGGGCTCATGGTCGGTCTGGGCGAGACGGTAGAAGAGGTGCGCGCGGTCATGCGGGAACTGCGCGCGGCCGGATGCGTGATCCTCTCGATCGGGCAGTACCTGCAACCGACGAAGGCCCACTGGCCGGTCATGCGCTTCTACCCGCCGGCGGAGTTCCTGCTGCTCAAGGAGGAAGGGCTGGCGCTGGGCTTCCGCCATGTGGAGTCCGGCCCTCTCGTCCGCAGCTCCTACCATGCCGCGGAAGGGGCGCTTCTTGGCGCGAATTGACTCTCTTCCCCCCCGTCCCTATAATGCCGCAGGTTTTCCGTGGTTTCTTTACCTGTGAGTGGCGATGGCTGCGTTTTCCAAGGGGTTTCTGGCGAAACGGCTGAGCGGGCTGACAGCCCGGGTCCGGCATGCCTTCGCCCTCGAACCGGAAGGCCAGCCTCTGTCCACCGAAGAACTGGCCCTACTCGAACGGGTCGCGGAAACTGTCGTCGAGCGCGGGATGGCGATGCCGGCCATCCTGTTTCTCGAGTCAGTCGGGCCGATGAATTTCCTCGGCGGCCAAGCCCTGCACTTCCTCACTCCGATCCTCGAGGTGGTCTTCCCCCGGCGTGATGTGGAGCGCGTGGCCCGTCTGCTCGAACAGCGCGATACGCTCTCGCGACTGGCGGTCCTGATCGAGCGGCGAACGGCGACAGGCTCATGACCGCAGACCCAAGCCGCCCCCTTCGCACGATCGTCGCGACGGACTGCGGCAGCACGACGACCAAGGCCATCCTGATCGAGAAAGTGGGGGACGAGTACCGGCAGACCTTCCGGGGGGAGGCGCCGACCACCGTGGAAGCGCCCTTCGAGGATGTCACCCGCGGAGTCCTCAACGCGATCGCGGAGATCGAGGAGCTCTCTGGTCGGAAGATTCTGGACGGCGAGAAGATCATCACCCCGAGCGGGGCGAGCGGCGATCCGAAGGCCGGCGTGGACATTTATATCTCCACAAGCAGCGCCGGGGGCGGGCTCCAGATGATGGTAGCCGGAGTGGTGCAGAGCATGACGGCCGAGAGCGCCCAGCGGTGCGCCCTCGGGGCCGGGGCGATCGTGATGGACGTGCTGGCGTCGAACGACGGGCGCCTGCCGCACGAGAAGATCGAACGCATCCGCTCGCTGCGCCCGGACATGATCCTGCTCTCCGGCGGGACGGACGGCGGCACCGTGACGCACGTGGTGGAGATGGCGGAGTACATCGCGGCCGCCGAGCCGCGCCCGAGGCTCGGCATGAGCTACAACCTGCCGCTGATCTACGCCGGCAATCGGGACGCCCGCACGCGCATCAGCGAGATACTCGGCAAGAAGACGGCGTTGACCATCACCGAGAACTTACGGCCCGTGCTGGAGAAAGAAAACCTCGGGCCCGCCCGCGCGAAGATCCACGACCTGTTCCTGGAGCACGTCATGGCGCAGGCACCGGGCTACAAGAAGCTCATCTCCTGGGCGGGCGCGCCGATCATGCCGACCCCTGCGGCGGTGGGGCTCATCATGGAGACCATCGCCAGAAAGCAGGGGATCAACCTGATCGGGGTAGACATCGGCGGGGCTACGACCGATGTGTTCTCGGTGTTTGGCGGCGTCTTCAACCGAACCGTCTCGGCCAATCTGGGCATGAGCTACAGCATCTCGAACGTGCTGGCCGAGGCGACGCTCGACAACATCATGCGCTGGGTGCCGTTCTCGATCGAGGAGCAGGACTTGCGCAACCGGATCAAAAACAAGATGATCCGCCCGACGACGGTCCCGCAGACCCAGGACGAGCTCCAGATCGAGCAGGCCATCGCGCGCGAGGCCCTGCGTCTGGCCCTCATCCATCATAAGTCCCTGGCAACCGGGCTGAAGGGGGTCCAGCAGGAGCGGTCGATCTCCGATGTGTTCGAGCAGAAGGCATCGGGTGAGACGCTAGTGGACATGCTGCAGCTCGATCTGATCGTTGGCAGCGGGGGAATCCTCTCCCATGCCCCGCGCCGGGTGCAGGCCCTGCTGATGATGGTCGACGCGTACGAGCCGCTCGGATTCACCGAGCTGGCCGTGGACAGCATTTTCATGATGCCTCATCTGGGGGTGCTCTCCACCGTCAACGAGCAGGCCGCGACCGACGTG